>CAYSXG010000024.1:0-13490 GCA_964434895.1 uncultured Solibacteraceae bacterium
CTGACCGAGGTTCATCTGGCCCGTGAGCATCCCCTGGGCGCTCGTGGCGAAGGCCTGGGTCACCCCCTGGGTGACGGAGGTCGCGGCCTGGCGGAAATGCTCGAAGGCGTTGGCCCCCTGCTCCAGGGCCTCCTGGATGCCCTTCTGCCACCCCGCCCAGCTGTCCGTCTTCTGGAGCTCCGTATCCAGCTGGAACCGGGTTTTCTGCATCTCCAGGCGGTGCTTGTCGGCGAGGGCTTCGAGTTCGGCCTGGATCTTTTCGCGCTCGGGGGGCTCGAGGTTCGCCAATCTGAGCCGCGCTTCCAGGGCCCCCTTCTCGATCTCGTAGCGCCGCGCCTCCAGAGCCCGCACCCCCTCCAGCAGCTGAACCTCCGAGATCTCCCCCAGGGCCCGCCGGCGCTCCAAAAAGGCCTTGTCCAGCTCCACCTCCGCCAGGCGGTGGTGCTTCAAGGCCTCCTGCTTGGCCTCCTCCACCTTGAGCTCCTGGTCCGCCACCTCCTGGCGGATTTTGAGGACCTCCTTGTAGGCCTCGGCCGCGGCCTTGGATTCCAGGCCGTGCTTCATCGCCACTTTCAGATAGACGTCTTCCGCGATGTCCAGGCGCTTTTGGGCGTCGTGCTTGTAGGTCTCCAGGGACGCCTTAAGGGCCTCCACCTCGCCGTCGAAGGCCTCTTTCATCACGGCGCGCCGCGCCTCGAAGAGCAGCCTGTCCGCCTCGGCCTTCTCCTTGGCGTTCAGCCCGTAGTGGGCGGCGTTCTCTTCGAGCCACTGGGCTTCCTGGGCCTTGGTGAACTCCATGAGCTGGCCCCGGTCGTAGGCCTCCTTCTCATAGAGGTATTTTCGCTTCTCCAGGTCCGCTTTGAGCTTCTGCAGGGCCGTCTCGGAGTCGTGGCCGCCCTCCGACCTCAGATCGGGCAGCGGGCCGGCGCCCGTCAGCTCCTGGCGGAGGGCTGCAATCGCCTCTCGGTACTTCTCCACCGCCTCCTTCGAGGCCTTCACCTTCTCGGCGATGAAGCCGCTGTGGCGGGTGAACCAGTTGGCGTCCTGGAGGCCCTTGTCCGCCGAGAGGTCGATCTGCGCCGCCGCGAGCTTGGCTTCGGTCTCCTGGATCTGGAGCTTGATGGACGTGGCCCGCTCGGCGTTGGCCAGTTTTAGGGCCTCCGCGATGCTGCGCTGGTGCCCCGCCTCGTCCGTGAGAAAGCGGTTGAAGCCCGGATAGGCCGCCTTCAGCTGGTCCACGATGAGGGCCAGCCGCGCCGTCGCCTGCTGCTTTTGCTCCGTGCTGGCCGTAGAGGAGCGCGTCACCTGGTCCAGCCGGGTGGCCTCCTCGCCCAGCATCCGGAACCGGGTGGCCCCTTCGAGGCTCCCCTGCACCAGGCGCAGGTGTTCGTCCGCCGCCCGGCGCGTGGCGGTGGCCCAGCAGTCCAGCCCGAGGCCGGCCGCCACCACCACCGCGGTGAGGAGTACGAGAGGATTGATGCTCTGGAGGACCGCCCCCGTAAAAGCTTCCGTGCGGGTCAGGCCCAGGTAGAGGCCCGCGGCCATGCGGCCCTGGATCAGCGTGGCGAAGGCCATCACGGACTGGTATCCCTGGGCCAAGGCGGGCAGGAGGTAGGCCCTGGCCGCCAGGGAGAGGGCGACAGCCTGAACCGTGGTGGTGCTCAGGGCTTCGCCCAAAAAGCGCACCCCCGTCACCGCGCCCTGGATCAGGTCCGGGCCCACTCCGGAGAACCAGGCGGCCAGCTCGGTCAAGGCCGGAAGGATTTCCCCCCCGATGCGCACCTTCAGGGCCCGGTAGGTGTCGTCCACGTCGTGCAGGGACCCGCGGTAAGCCTCCACCTTGGCCGCACCCTCGGGCCCCACCAGGAGGTGCAGGCGTTCGGCCTTGGCCCGTGCCTCCTCCATCACCTCCGGCGTGAGCCGAACGAAGCGGAGCATCTCCTGGTAGCTCTTCCCGTAGACTTTTTGGGCCTCCAGGTCGCGGTCGAGGCCTTCCTTGTACTGGCCCAGGCGGGCGTTGATCTCCGAAATGAGCTGGGGCGCGGCCTTGAAATGCCCGTTGGCGTCCCGGGTCTCCACGCCCAGGCGCCGAATGGCGTCCTCGTTCTTGTTCAGGGTCCGCGTGAGTTTGGCGGAGCCCGAAAGGAAGTCGTCCACGTTGCCGTGGATGTGCTCGATGGCGAGGGCCAGGACGCTGCTGGCTTCCGTGGTGGTGCCCAGGACGCGGGACAGCTTTTGGGCCTGCACCGTCCAGGCCACGGTCTCGTCCACCGTGCCCTTGAGCAGGGCCCCGCCCCCCAGCAGCGCCGCCAGTTTTAAGAGCCCCGTTTGGAGCCCGGCCACGGCCTGGCCCACCCCCTCGAAGGCCGCCTTCGAGTGGGCGCTAAACTCCGTGACCGCGCCCCGCGCCTTCGAAACCCCCTCGAAGAGGCTCTTCGTTTCGGCGCTGATCTCGATCTGGAGGGCGTTGGGCATGGGGGAAAAACCTCGGCAGGACCTCAGTCCTCAGGGGCATTCGGCGGATCGGGCGGTTCCCCGCCCATGGCGTAGGCGGGAAGGGTCGAGGCCCAGATCTGGAGCGCCTTTTCGTGGGACTGCCATCGTTTCTCCCGAAGGGCCTCGTCCGCCCAGGCCAGGGCGTCGGGAAGGGGAAGGAGGGCGGCGGCCCGCCAGCCCCCCGCGAGGGGGGCCAGGAGGCGCCTCAGGACCCGGTCGGGACCTCCGGAGCGTCTGCCGCCGGGCTCTCCGCCGGAGCGCTTCCCGACGTCTCCGAAGAGGCGGGGGTAATGCTCAGGGAGAGTCCAAGCGAGGAGAAAAAACCCACGAGGACCTCCTTGGCCTCATCGAAGGGGAGGAGGGCGGCGGCGCGCTGGGCTTCGGCTTCCTTCGCGGGGTTCATCTCCATGTCGAACAGCTCGGCATCGGTGGCGCGGGCCACGGCCACCAGGCGACGGAAGGCGTGCTTTTGCGCCCCTAAGGCGAGGCTGCCCAGGAGGGCGGCCAGGGTGTTCGGGTCCAGGCCCGCGCCGCCCTGGAGGACGACGGGGACCAGGTGCTCCAGCCCCATCTCCGCGAGGGGAGGCAGGGCGTTCTCAAGGTGGATCAGGCTGGGTTTTTGCATCACAGCCCCGGCGCGTTGGCGATGTCGGCCACGGCCAGCTCAGGGAAGCCCGCGGCGTTCATCAGGTAGGCGTCGGGCAGGCACTGTAGCTTCAGCTTGCAGACCATCGGGGACTTCTTGTTGAGGTCGAAATCCGTCTCGACCACGAAGATCGTCCGCAGGAAGAGGTAGTGGTCGAACTCGCCGGGCACCAGGACGCTCGGCATGCGGTACATGACCAGGTACTTGTTGAACTGGGACTGGCCGCCCAAGACCACGCGGGAGCGGCCGGCCTTGGCCGTCGCGGCGGCTTGGGCGATCAGCTCTTCCGGCGTGGTGCTGAAGGCGTCGGCGAGATGGGCCGGGTCCACGTCGGCGAAGGCGAATTCGGCGCCGATGTCGGTGTCCTGGATGCCCACAGGGTGCTTCGGCCCGTTGTTGGGGTCGAACTCCACCGGATTCTGCTTGCACTTCACCTTGAGCCCTTCGGCCGAGAGATTAGCCCAGGGGTTCATGCCCGCCTTGAGGGCTTTGCAGGCCGCGCCGTCCGTGTAGAAGTTGGCGAAGTAGCCGGTGATGCGGGTGGGGATGTCCGTGCCCGGATCGGCGGTCGGGTAGGCAACGATGAAAAGATCACCGCGGCCACTGCGCTCGAAGGAGCGGTTGATGGAAGTAAGAGCCATGGTCAGGCCTCCTGATGGGCTTCGGGTTCGGGGTCAGCGGGATGGGTCTGCACCACGCCGGGCAGCGCCAGGAGCTGGGGCAGAAGGGACTCGGGGACCTGGACCGGCACCCCGGCGGGCAGCACGAGGTCCAGGGCCTGCAGGTCGTGGGTGCAGTCCGTGGAGAGGACGAAGGCGATGGGTTCCATGGGGCCTCACGGGTGGAAGATGTAGAAGACGTCGAAGTCCAGGTCCGCGCCGCAGAAGCGGAGGTCCGAAGCGCGGCCGAAGGGCTGGAACCCCTTAAAGACCAGGGCGTTGGCGAGGCCCCCCAAGCTGTCGTCGTCGGTGAGGGTGGCGACCACGAAGGACCGCAGGGCCAGCGTCCCGGCGAGGATGCTCGGCCCCACGGCGCGGCACTCGCAGCGGAGGGTAGCCACGCGGTCCTGGCTGCCCGAGGTGCGGGTGCCGTTCAGGTCCAGCGCCTGGTCGTCCGCGAGGTAGACCCCGATCACCGGCAGCTCATCCTCCTCGGTGGGAAGCATGTCGTGGTCCAGGACCGTCACGCCGACGGGCTTCGCGGCGTTGAGCAGCGCGAAGACCCGCTGAACCAGGGCGTCGGGCGTCGTGGTCATCAGGGTTTCTCCAAGTAGGCCTTGGCCCACATCCCGTCGTCCTGGGGCTCCACGAACCGGACCTTGAAGGCTTCCCCCGCCACGGTGATGGCAGATCCCTTCTTCAGGCCCGGCAGCGAACCCCAGGCGTAGGTGAGGGTGATGGCCGTTCCCTTCACCACCATCTGGCCCCCACCGTCGATCTCTTCGACCTCGCGGTTCAGGTGCCCCGAAGTCGTCAGGGCCCCGAACTGAACGGCGAGGCCGAAGTCATCGGCGGAAAGCATGATGGCCAGATCGGCGGCGAGGTTCAGGGCCATGGCTCAGGTCTCCGGCTCGGAAGCAGGAGGGGGCACCTCCCGGAGGAGGCTAAGAACGGCCTCCACCAGCACCGGTTTGGGGGCCTTCGCATCCAGCTCCTCCAGGAACTGGTCCCGGGCAAAGGCCACCAGCTGGGGCTTGGTCATGGCGAGGACGCCATGAGGATCTTCCGGATCGGGGTCCGCCAAGGATTCCAGTAGGGGTTCCAGGCTGAGGAGTTGGGCGGGGTTGATTTCCCCGTCGTACCCCACCTCCTCGCCTTCCTTGAACTGGATGGGCTGCAGGATCTGGTAGGCCCCATTGCCGAGGTCTTCCAGGTTGTGGGCGCGGTCGGCGGCCTGCTCGGTGGAGAGGTGGATCACCCCCGAGTTGAAGCTGACCGCCTTACCGATGATGCGGAAGGTCGCCATGGGTCCCTCCGCTTAGGCCAGGACCACGAGGCAGGCGCCCTGCCAGTAGCCGTAGCCCACGTTGCGCCAGGTATCCACGCCGAACTGCCAGGCGTCATTGTCGAACTCGTATTCGGAACCCTCCGCCTTGGCCTTCATCTGCACTGGGGCCTCTTCCTGGCGGATGATCGGTTTCACGCTGCCGTCGGTGCGGAACACCGCGAACTGGTTCGTCCAGCCGTTCAGCCGGGCGTTCATGGCCACGTTGATGCTCATGCTCTCCAGGTTCGGGATGAGGTTGATGGCGTTGCTGGTCAGCACCGTGTTCTTGATGGCCGCCTCGGCCACCAGGTAGAGGCTGGTGGGGACCATCACGAGGAACTGGCCCGCGTTCTCGTTCATGGGCTCACCCTGGTCATCCTTGAAGCTGATGATCTGGGCGATGGCCTTGAGGACCAACTGCTGCATCTCTTCCACGGAGGGGGCCGTGGTGGTGCCGTGAACCTGGCAGGGCAGCGAGGAAAGGGTCACGGTGAGCTTGTTGCTCTGGACGCCGCTGCTGCCTTCCTGGTGGAGGGTATCGAAGAAGTAGTGCCCGTCGTAGCAGACGGTGCTCGCCCCGTTGAGGATCAGCTGTGAGCCCAGCTTCGCCCAGTGGCTGTTGGTGCGATCGGCCATGTCGTGCACGCGCACCATCACCTGAGGTTGGCAACCCCCCTCGGGACTTCGGCGCCGTAGGCCTCCCGACGGGCCGCCAGGCCCTGGGACTGCATCGCCCCGCCCTCCCGGAGGTCGAAGGGCTCCCCCAAGGACGTATTCACCCACACCATGAGGCTTTGGGGGCCGTTGCGCTTGGCTTTCAGGAAGGCCACGGCCACTTCGCCGAAGGTCCGCCAAGGGCTGTACAGCTCGTTGAGGTGGAACCCCGCGTGGCCCTTCACCTCGGGCCTCGTGACGATCCACTCGCCCTCCTCCAGCATCCGGAACTTGTGGGCGTCGGTGATGACGCCGCCGCACTGGTCGCACACGAAGGTGGCCTGCTCGGGCTTGCCCTCCTCCCAGCGGATGCGAAAGGTCCCGTCCGGGTCCCTCCAGCGGAAGACGATGCGCTCCCGACAATGGGGGCAGGGCATGAAGTAGCGCCGCTGGTCCGACTCCTCCCAGCTCTTCCAGATCCGGCTCTCGCCCAGGATGCCGGGGGTGCTGACGTAGACCAGTTTTCGGCGGCCCACGTAGGTCGTGGTGCGCTTCCCGGCCAGGTCCAGGATGTCGCCTTCCGTGCCTGCGGAGGCCTCGAAGCGGTCCACCTCATCGCAAAAGACGTACTGGATGGGCTGCGAGGCGAGGCCCGAAGGGGCATTGGACCCGACGACGAAGAGGAGCCCATTGGGGAACTGCTTTTCCAGGATGGTGTTGCCTGAATCGCGGCTCTTGGCCTCGGCCACCTTGCCCCGCAGGCGCGGCGTGTCGCGCAGCATGGGCGCCAGGCGCGTCTTGCTCCATTTTTCTCCGGCCTTCTCCGTGGGCGCGACCCAAAGGACCGGCGCGGGGTTCAGGTCGATGATCCAGCCGAGCGCGTTGTGGCAGATTTCGTTCTTGCCCACCTGGGCGCTGGCCGCGATGGTCACCGTCTCGAGGGTCGGATCCGAGATCGCGTCCATCGGGCCGCGCTGGTAGGGCGCTCGGCTGGAGGAATACTGCCCAGGCTCCGCGCAGTTCTCCGCGCTCAACTGGCGATGTGCGTCCGCCCACTCCGTCACCGTCATGCGCGCCGGCGGGGTCCAGGCCGCAGCCGCCGCCGTGAGCAACGCCGCCGCGGCGAGGTCGGCGGGGGCGCTCCAGGTACTCATTCCGGGGCCTCCACGCCCCGCGCCAGCTCATCCAGGGCCTGGAAGACCACGTCATCGATGAGGGCCTGCCGCTCAGCCACCGAAAGGCCGTCCACCAGGCGCACGGACACCTTGGGGCCGATCTGCAGGAGCTTGGCGCGGGCCGTTCCGATGTGCTTTTGCCAGACCTTGAGGACGGAATCCCGCTCCAGCAGGCCCCCGCGCATCGTGGCCGCCTTCATTTCCGCCATTTCCGCGTCGGCCGCCGCCTTTCGGGCCTCCGACTCCAGGAGGTCCGGGATATCTCCCCCAAGGTTCCGCCGGTTCGCCACCAGGCGGGCCCGACGCTGAAACCACCAGGGCTCCACCTCGGCCCAAACGTAGTACCGGCCCCGGCCTTCGCCGTGGCAGGGGACACCCTCGTCCTTCAAATTCCGAACGGTGCGGTCCTCCACCAGAAGCAAGCTGGCCAGCTCCTTTTGGGAGAGCCTGGAGAGGTTCATAATCTACTTCGCCCCACATGCCGGAAGCGGAAACGCCCTTTTCGGGTTGTAACTAGCCGAATGAAGCGGCTTGCGCGTTACCCTCCCCCAACCGCCCCTGGAGGGACCCATATACTGCACTACACACCATCCTTGAATTAATGCACTATGTCCCCTCATCGCGCCGTCCTCATGGCCTCATCGAAGGCCTCTCTGAACCGTGATGCGGAGCGCGTGGCCACCGTGGCGGTGATGGTGGGGACGAACTGGAGCTGGGCCCGCACAGGCACGCGCTTCACCAGGGTGTAGAGGAGCTGGATGCCGCTGTCGAGGCCCTTGCGCCCACGGATACCCTTGTTCTTCTTCTGCCGACCGCGCTTGTCCTTGCCCAGGCGCTGGAAGATGCCCTGCTCGCCCTGGTGACGGAGGGGCAGGACGAAGGTGCGCTGGTCGCCAATCACGCGGCCGTGGCTATCGCGGTGGAGCTGGAGGTTCTTGGGACGCAGCGGGTCGTCCGGTTTCAGGATGCGGCCCCGGAACACGTCGTCGTTGGGCACGGCGATGTGCATCCGGCCGCCCAGGGGGACCTTCTCGCCGCCGTCCTCGAACTTGTTCAAGTAGGAGCGCTTGTCTTCGACCTGGATCACCACCCGCCAAGAGGTCTTCGTGGCGCGATCCTGCCGGGCGATGTAGATGCCCTTCAGGTTCCAATCCTCGCGGCGCAGCTTGAAGGCGCGCTTGATCTGGTCGCGCATGTCGCCCTGCGCGTCGTTGCCCAAGCGATTGAGGAAGAGGCTGACGGCGAAAGGCGCCTGGCGCTGCTCCAGGTCCGAGAGCGTCGCCAGTGCCCCACGAGGATCAATTTGGACTCGAAGCATGGGCCCGCCTGCTGAGCTACTTCCCTTCGAGCACCCGGTCCAGCTTGGTTTCGAGCCGGTCCAGGCGCTTGGTGAGGTCGTCCTTGATCTCGCGGGCCTCATGGGCCTGCTGGTCCACGCGCTGCTCCAGCACCGCCAGCCGCTGATCCCGCGCCGTCAAGTAGCTGAAGACCAGCCCCAAGGCGAGGATGGTCTGCACGAGGCTCTGGAGGTTCACGGTGCGGTCCATGCGCCAGCCGGTCGGAGTCGGGAGGTTCATTTCTTGGGTTCCGGGTTGTAGCCGTCGAGGATCGTTTCCAACTGCTGTGCGTAACCCTGCAGGAGCTGAATGCTCGCCAGCAGGGCCTTCTGGATCAGGTCGGGCGAGTCGCCAGGCTTGAGGTCCACGATGGGCAGACGGGGACGCTGGACCTTCGGCGGCGGAGGACACGGCACTGCCACCGGGACCAGAACCGTCTGGGGCGTCCGGTGGCAAGCGAGGAGGGCCAAGGACAGCAGGAGGGCCAGGCGCTTCACCGCCACCCTCCCGCCAGTTCCTGGGCCCGCTCCGCCGCCCACTGGATGGCCTTGTCCGGGTCCTGCGGCGCGTTGCCGGCCATGAAGTCGCGGGCCAGTTGCTCCGCCTTGGCTCGAAGAGTGGCAGCCCGGGCTTCGGCATCGGCGGCGCGGGCAGAGGCAGCGGAGGCTGCCTTCTGGAGCACGCCCACCGCCCCGTTCTGCTGCTCCACCTGGGCCAGCGCGGCCTTCAGGCTCTCCCGTGTGGAGCCCAGTTCCACCTGGAGGGCCACGCTGGCTTGCTCGGACCTTCGAAGACGCCACCCCAGCAGGAGCAGCACTCCCACGTAGAGGACCATCTTCCAGGTCAGGACGGTGAAGAAGGCTGCGAGCATCAGCCCTGCTTCTGGGCGGTGATCTGGCCGTCCTTAAGGAACAGGCCCAGGAGGGACATCAGGATGGGCGTGGCCACCTGGCCCCAGCTGGCGTTGCCGCTGAAGACGGCACCGACGCTGCCGACGATGCCGGAGATGGCGGTCCAGAAGGTCTTGGACCGAAGGAGTTCGGAGAAGTTCATGGTGGGGCTCCTTAGGAGGCGGGGACGTAGGAGACGCCCCCAGGGTGGAAGTGGGCGATGAGGGCCTGGAAGCGCGGCAGCTCGCCGTCGCGGGCGATGCCAAGGTGAATCCAGGAGGATTCAAGGATGAGTTGGTCGATGGGCAGATCCTTGGTCCGCAGCTGATCCAGCAGTAGGTCCCAAGCCACCTGCAGGGATACCTTCACCGGCACCACGTCTGCGGCGCGCCCGTCCATGTGGGCCGAGGTTTTCGAGGAGCCGGACAGCGCAGTGTTCAGCGCGAGGCAGCGGTAGCCGCTGTTGATATGCAGCGGACCCACCAAATCCCGCGCAGGTTCCAGGAGTTCATCGACCAACCGCTTGAGGTTTGCCACATGGTGGGCCTCTGGCGTGTTGTCGAGGCCGAGACTCTGCGCCTTATCCGAGTGGGTCAGTTCTTCGAGGGTGAAGTGCGGGGACAGGTCCATGGGCCCTCCGCACCCAGCCTCGGGCGCGGAGGTGTGAACTGTCATTTAGGGTTAGTTCACTTTCGACACAGCCTGAGGGGTGCTTTGGACCTCACGCCCCTTGAGCCAGGCATCCACCTCGGCCACGTTGTAGAGCACCTTCCGGGCGCTCACGCGAATGAAGCGGGGGCCCTTGCCCTGGCGGCGCCAGGCCTCCCAGGTCTTGGCATGAACGCCTGTCCGGGCCTGCAACTGGGCGGGTGTCTCGTACACCTGGGGATGAAGGGTTTCGGTGGGCATGGGGGCCTCCAGACAGCACGCACGGGTGCTCTAGAGGCAACGATCTGCCGGGCCAAGGGGCACGACCAGGAATGGCAAAGGGGGAATAGAACCCCGTTGCGTTACCCCCTCCGCATTCCTTGACAATTTTCCATTCCAGTGGAGGACCCTGGAGATCATGGACATGATCTTGACGTTGTAATTCAGTGGTTGGTTTCCGGCTTCTTTCCAAGAAACTCGCCGGTTTGATAATCCGATGGCTTTTCTCGAGGCCCAGCACTGGCGGGGCTTTAGCACGGTTCCCGTGTCCGGTCGCGGAGACTATCAGACACGAGATGGGGCGGCCCTCGCGTGCGCGTGAGACGCCTCACTTCTTGGTCCTTTTCTTCGATTTCTGCGACTTCCGGCCGTCCACGATGTGGCGGATCTGGCGAGGGGTCATGCCGAATTCCTCAGCCACGCGGCGGTAGCAGCGAAGCACCTGGTAGCGGGCGATGATGAGCTGGTTCCGCTTGGCCAGCTTCATCCGAAAGGTGAAGGTCTTGCGCAGGTAGACCAGCCGCCCACCCAGCACCAGCTCCAGTGTCTCCACGGCCTTGCGGGCGAGACTCTGGGCGAGGGGCGCAGGAACGCCTTCGGTGGCGTAGGCTTCTTGCAGCTTCTGGCGGAACTCTGGGAGGCTCACTGGGGCCTCCGGAGCCACACCACCCCGGCAACGAGGCGGAAGGTGAACCGTGTGAAGTGGCGATAACGGCCGATCATTGGTGGGCTCCCAGGGGTTTAAGGCCGCCGCGCTACCGGGGCTGAAGGGGGGTGGAAGCGGCCGGAGCCTTGGGCACGTAACCGGCGCGGTCATCGAGGCGGCGGCGCCACTGGTGGGTCTGCTCGGCGTCATAGCAGTCGGGGTCGCCGCAGGTCTGCCGCTGGCCCTTGCCGTAGGGGGGCTCGGGTTGGATGGTGAAGGGCGTCCAGAAGGCTCCCTCGGGAAGGGGCATGGGCGCGAAGGTCCAAAAGGTGGCGTGGCACCAGGGGCAGACCCGGGCGAGGGTACGGGACCAGTCCGATCCGAAGAACAGGAACGCCTCAGCGTCGGGCTCCGCGTAGCGGGCCTTCAGGTCCACCGAGGTCATGCTGTCCTCGCGGCGAGGCGCTGGATGCGCAGATCCTGGCCCTGCACCGGGGTGGGGGGCCAGGCGTCCAGGAGCCGCGAGATGGTGCGGGCGCCGTAGAGCTTGGTCAGGCCCTCGGCGTTGAGGTTCGAGGTCCAGTAGAGCGCCTGGCCCTGGCGGTAACGTCGGTCCAGGATCTCGCGCAGCAGGCCCGTGGCGTAGTCCTCCTCGCCCTTGATGCGCTCCTGGCCCAGGTCATCCAGCACCAGGATCTGGGCCTCGTGGACCCGCTCGATCCACAGGTCCAGCTCGTGGCTGCTGCTGCGGGCGACCATGCGTTTTAGGGTCTCGGCCTGGTCCGGCCAGTTCACCCAGACGGCGTAGGCGTACACGGGCAGGGTGGCCTGCTCTGGATCGGGCGCAGCGGCGACGATGCGGTCCACGATGCCGGCCAGGTGCTGAACCAGGGCGAAGGTCTTGCCCCGGCCCGTGCTGCCGGTGAGGCCAAAACCTCGGGGCGCATCCGGGAGGCGGTGGATGGGGGCAACGCCTAGGGCGACCAGCTCCGAAGGGGCCACGCCGATGGTGCGGTTCAGCAGGAAGCGGGTGCGCTCGTGCATGTCAGGCTCCAAGGGACTTGAGTTGGGCGAGGAACTCGCGGTCCACGTCCGCCGTGCGGCGGTCATCGGGGATGCCGTCGGCGGCAGGGGTGGCGTGGGGCTGAGGTTCCGGGTTCAGGAAGCCGCCGTTCTCCAGCCACGTGACCAGCTGCGGCATGTACTTGGGCTCGCCGACGCTCCGCGCCAAGGTCTCGGCCTTGGCCTGGATCTGCTCGGGTATGAGCCCCGTGCGCCCCAGGGCCTCGGCGTAGAAACGGGCGGAGCGCTTGGGCGCAGGGTTCTTCGCCGGGCCGAAGGTGGACGCGAGGCGCCAGAAGGCCTCCCAGACCGGTGTGCCCTTGCCGCCCCCGAGGATGGTTTCCAGTGATTCGGGCTCCTTTGGCGTCACCGTGGACCGCTTGCGGGCCACGGGGCCCTTGGCCGGGGGGGGACTACAGGGGGGTTTATCTTTTTCTGAATCTGAATCTGAATCTGATACCGATGCTTGAGCGACTCGCTCAAGGTGTCGCTCAGCGACACCCGAGCGAGTCACTGAGCGACCACTGGGTGAGTCGCTGAGCGACCGTTCAGCCCATCGCTTGGAGTTGGTTTTGTCGGCACCCCGACGACGGCTCTCTGTGGTCGCTTGGGACTCGGCCCGCTCCCGCTCCATACGGGAGCTGAGGAGCCCACCATCCGTGGATTCGAAGAACGCTCGTAGCTGCGGCCAGCATTTCTTGAAGGCTTTGGAGTCCACCATGGCCCGGCGAGCGAGGGCGCTTGGTTCGTCGGGAACAAGGCCATCCCGCCAACAGAGGCACCAGATCCGCACCAAGATGGCCTGAGCTTCCAGGGGAAGGTCGGCCACCTTGGGGTCCAGGAGAAAATCAGAGGCAAAGAACTTGAACCACGGCGCGGCCATCACAGCACCCCCACGATGCGCAGGGCGTCGTCCACGCTCCAGGCCACACCGGCGGCGCAGTCGTCCGCGAGAGCGGCCCGGAGGAAGTCAATCTGCTCGGGGGTGGGGCGGCCCTCCTTGCGGAGCTTGCGCCCGTCCAGATCGATTTGGGCGGGCCGCTTCACCTCGATGTAAAGGGCGCGCCCCTTGTGGTGGCCCACGATGTCCGGCCAGCCCTTCGGGGCGTCCCCGAGCTTGCCCACGCCGTCCACGCGGTAGCCCGCATGGTGGAGGCGGCGCCGCACGCCCTTCCCGCCCGCGTCGATGGCCCAGGCCTTGACCCCCTTCAACCAGAGGGCTTCGAGGATCGCGGCCTGGACGTCATCTTCTGACGGGCCACCCAGCAGGTACCCGAGGGGATACCGGCTGGGGTCGAACTTGAGGAGCAGTTCAGCCATTCAGCACTTCCGAGTGGAGCCGGAATTCCATGAGGTAGCCCTGCTCGAACCAGATGTGCTCCTGGGTGCCGTCCTCGAAAGGGTTGGCCTCCCGGAGGCAGTGGCCGCAGCGATAGGCCACCACACCGCGGTGCTGGATCTCGGCGCGCCTGGCGGCAATGGGGGGATTGCGTTTCACTTCGGACCTCGCACAAAGGGAGGGAGATTCGGGAGAAGGTGGTCCGGCGTGCCGGCTTCAGAAATCGCCCACCGAAGGGCCGACACCTTCCGGCGCAGGGAGGAGACCGGACGTGTCCGGCTTGCTTCGTAGCGCACGATGACGGCGATCAGGTCGTCCGCCATCTGGCGCAG
>CAYSXG010000025.1:0-5718 GCA_964434895.1 uncultured Solibacteraceae bacterium
GCTTCGACCAGCTTGACCGGCAACAGTCCGGGTCCGGGTCCGACTTTGATCGGCTCTCAGCGGACTACGACCGGCAGCAGTCCCTCGGCTCCATCGCCCGGCACTTCGCAGAAAACCTGTTGGGGCCGGCTACCGTGTCCTCTTCGAGTCCTTCGCCGGAGTACCCCACCCTCGCCCAGGGCCTCCAGCAGCGTGCCAACGACCAGGCCGCCGAGCCCCCTTCACTGAGCGAGGTCTCACACGCTGTTACCGACCCGTTCATGTCCACGTGGGGCGCGCCAATCCAGGTAGCTGGTGACGCAGCGATGCGCATTCTGATGGGCAGCCCCCTGAAGAACATCCTGGGAACAGGTCAGAGCGCCAACGAAGTGCTCGGACCTCGCACGCAACAACTGCAGGACACCACGCCTCTGTACGGCACCACTCCCGGCCCGGTGCCTGAGGGCCACATCGGCTTCTGGAACGATGTCTACCGCCACTACGCCCCCACCAACGCTGAGTTCGGGCCTCGCACGCAACAAGCGTTGGGCCAGGCCCCTCAACCGTTCGCCACTCCCCGAGGACCACAGTCCCCACTCTATGACTCGGTCCACAACCTGCAACAGTGGGAAGCGGGCCTAACGAGGGGCCTCGGGCCCAGCCCTGGGGAGGTGGTGCAGGAGAAGACGGGCAGCCCCCTGGCCGGGCAGGCTGCCGACCTGGTCGCTATGATGGCCCTCCCCAGCGTGCTGGGAGGTATTGCCCGGGGGACTCGAGCGCTGCGAGGACTGCCCTCCCAGGCTGCAGGCCTCCTACGGAGCCCAGCCCCCATAGAGGCCATCACCGAGCATCCCAATGTAGCCCCTCAGGCGCCCTCTGAAGCCCCTCAGGCGCCCTCTGAAGTCCCCGCGGCACCCGCGGCCGAGGCAGCCCCCGTAGCCCAGGCCCAAGCCCAGATCGACCAGGCCCGGCTGACCGTGGACGAAGCCCAGGCCCAGATGGATCGCACCCTGGATGCCCAGCGCCTCCAGGGCCAGGCCACTCCCCTCCCGGAGCAGCTCCGCAGTCAGGCCGACGAGGTGGCGGCCGCCAAAGAACTTCACGAGGCCCAGACCCTAGCGGACCAGCACCGCCTCTTAGGCGGCCAGGTCCCCCCTGAGGTGCAAGCCCGGTTGGCCACGGCCGAAGAGCGAATGAAAGCGTTTCAACCTGGAGCCCCTCCAGAGGCCCCAGGAGCGGCTCGGGCTACCCCCGGCCCCGAGGTCCCGGGCTCGCCCGAAAAACCCAGCGTGGCCCAGCCTGGCCAGCCAGGACCGAAGTATGAGGATGCCGGTCCGGTGGACTACCAGCCCCGGGCCGTGACCCGAGAGGAGGCACCTGGTGCTCGAGCCCCTGCGAGTGAAACCTTGGAGCCGGGCCCCCAGGAAGAAGCTGGTCCGGCCCGACCGGCTCTCCCACGGGTCGGACCTGCCGCCTCTGGAGCCGGTGAGCAGCCGGCCGCCCCTGGTGAGGCGCCCTCGGCTGGTGCGGCCCCGACCGTAGATACCCCGGAAGGAGTCCACTACTCAGGCCAAGTAGAGACGCCCACCCGGGCCCCAGTTAGTGACCTGGAACGGGAGGCTGCCCAGCGCGAGGTGGCCGAGGCCCAGAAGATGCTGCGGGACTACAGTGGCCAGGGCGCGCCCCCGGCCCTGGTCAAGCGGCTGGAGGCCCGGGCAGCGGAGGCCCAGCAGCGCCTGGACGACCTCGGCCCACCTCCGGCCCCTCCCGCCCCGCGGGTCAGCCCGCAGGTAGAGCAGCTCTTCGGGGAGGAGGCCGGCCGTCTACACGATCGGTTGGTCACCCAGAGCCGGGCGGTGTTCCGGGACATGACCCCGGAGGGTCGGCGGCAGTATGCCAGCCTGGCCCAGCAAGCGCAGCGGGTCATGCAGGCCACCATGGAGCCGGCGAAGGCCGAGCTGTTTGCCCAGCACTACGAGGCCACGGGGGACGCCCGGCAGGCCCTGCAGGATGCGCTGGCGGAGCGGCCGGTGCCGCAGGCTCCTGGGGGGGTGCAGTACTCGAGCATGGCTGCTCGAATCGGCAAGTGGCTTCGGCCTGCGCCGAAGCCGGAACCCGAGCTGGAGCGGGAGCTGGAGCTGGAGCAAAGCCCCATAACAGAGAAACGCTTGCCTGGTTATTACGGCCCTTCCGGGCGGGAAGCTGCAACCTATATCAGCCCCAACACTCAGGTACTGACCCCTGAGCAGGCCGAGGCCAACATGACTTCTCCAGGGCAGGCGGCGGCGCGCAAGTACCTGGAGGAGCTAGGCCGGTCTCGAGGTCAGACCATCGTCACGCAGAACTCCTTCGGCTCTTTTGAGAAGGTCCCCGAGAATTCCATCCATGCCCGGGTCCGAGGCTACCAGGACCTGGAGGATGTCAAGCGCACGGCTGCCGACTTCGGTTTGATGCACGGCCAGAAGGCCGTGGGTGTCTGGGAGACCGCCCCAGATGGGCGCCACCTTCGCTACCTCATCGACATTCCAAAGGAAGGGGTGGGCCCGACAGACATCCATCGGGTACTTGACGCCGCTGGGTCGGTCTATCATACAATTGTAGAGGAACCGGCCGCCTTCCGCGTCCATCACATCATGAGTAAGGTAAGCCCAGAAGAGGCTTTCAACGCAGAAAAGGCCATTCTGGGTTATCATCAGGCACTGGGAGAGAACTTCAATGTATCCAGGTATCCCCCCGAACGAGGAAATAACGAGTTCATCAGTGGTCAACGGCTCCACGAACTGGGAAGGGGCGGTCAAGCGATACCTGGACAGTATCCCGGACGAGAAGGGCAAACAGGAAGTCCTGGCCCGTCTGAAGGCGGGGGGTCCTCAAGAGCAAAGAGTGGCGGAACTCTACCTCCTGGGGAGGACACCCAGTACTCCCGAGCTGCAGACCGGCAGCTAAACACCGGCCCGGACACCGGCCTTACCCCGGCCCCTAAGCCGACCCCCCCGAAGGCCGGCCCCCCCGCCAACAAGACCGGGCTGTTCTCCCGGGACCCTTTCCAGCGGGTGAAGTCCATCGGGCAAATCGCCCGTGAACTGAATGCCACCGTGGGGGCCATCGCCCGGGGCGAACACGAGACACCCCCCGGCCTGCTCCAGCGAGCCCTCCGCGCCATGGGCACGCAGCCTGAGGAAGGGCCCCGCCTCAGCTACGGCAAGATGGCCCCGGGCAAGGGCGGCCGCCAGGGCGCGGAGGGCGCTTACCACCCCACCCGCGATGCCATGGAGGTCAAAAACGCTGGCGACGCGAGCACCCTCTACCATGAGGCAGCCCATGCCATCGACAAGCACACCGCCTTCGTGGCCAACGCCGACCCTGCGGTTCTGGCCGACCTGGAGAAGATGGGCGACCCCCAGACCCCCATCACCCGCTACAACGGACAGAGCAGCTGGAAGCCCGGGATGAGCCTGGCCTACAAGCGTCGGGAGGGATTTGCGGAGTTCGTCCGGCTGTGGATGCAGCATCCGGACGAAGCTGCCCAGATGGCTCCCGAGCTGGCCAAGAGCTGGGAGTCCAGCCTGGACCAGTGGAATGACGTGGGGCGCAAGCTGCGCCGTGCCCAGATGGACGTGCAGACCCGGAAGAAGGCCCCGGCCCAGAGTCGGGTGCGCAGCCAGATCGTAGAGGCTCGCCCCGACAACCCCACCACCGTGAATGACTGGCTGGCCGGCGGGTTCGACAAGTTCAGGTGGCTGGACGTGCTCAACCGCACCCTGGAGAAGAACCTGGGGAAGGAGCTGCCCCCTGACCGGAACGTCTACGTGACCGCCCGGATGCTCTCGGGGCTGGACAACGTGGCCGGGCAGTTCTTGGACGGCAGCCCCCTTGACTTCAAGACCCGGGAGCCGGTGCCTGATGGCAAGAGTCTGGCGGAAGTCTTCCGGCCCCTCGGGCAGGATCCCCAGGCCTTCCTGGACATGCGGGACTACCTGGTAGCTCGTCGGGCCCGCGAGCTGCACGCCCGGGACATGCGCACCGGCATCGACCCGGCCGACGCCGACCAGGTGCATGCCGACCTCCACAACCCCCAGCGAGAGGCCATCGCCCAGGACCTCTACAAATGGAACGACGCAGTGCTGCAGTACGCTCGGGACGCCAACTTCCTCAGCGAAGAGGGGCTGCGGCGCATCCAGGAGCTGAACCAGAACTACGTGCCCTTCCATCGGGTTTACGAGGTGGGAGCCGGCGAAATGGGGGTTCCCAGCGGGACGGGCAAGGGCCTCACCGCGGTGGACACCATCAAGAAGATCAGGGGCTCCAACCGCGAGATCGTGGACCCCATCCAGACCATGATCGGCAACATGTCCGCCCTCCTCACGGCCGCCGAGCGAAACCGGGTGGGCCAGATGCTGCTGGAGCACTGGGATGCTCAGACCCCGGGCATCGGGGGCTTCGTCAAGGAAGTCTCCGCGCCGATGCAGCTCACAAAGGTGGACCTGGCCGAGCTGCTCAAGCAGCAAGACCTGCGGCTGGCCCTGGAGGGGGCGGGCATCGACACCCGGACGATGACCCCCGAGCAGCTGGGGGACGTGATTGACCTCCTGCCCGAGGGCCACCAGTGGCGCCCCAACAGTATGCCGGCCCCCGGGAAGAATACCATCCGGGTGAAGATGCCCAAAGCCATGAAGGCGGTGGACCCCATCACGGGCGCTACGCGAGAAACCACCGTGGATGCGTGGCGCCTGGTCCAGATGGAGCCCGGCCTCTACCAGGCCTTTACGGCTCTAGGCGAGGAGCAGGCATCCCTGCTGGCCAAGATGCTGGCTCCGGCCGCCAACCTGCTCCGCAAGGGGGCCACCCAGTACAGCCCCCTCTTCGCAGTCAACAACTGGGTGCGGGATAGCTTTGACGCGGCCACCGTCTCCCGGGTCGGGAGCAAGCCCATCGCCACCAGCCTGAAGGGCATGAGCCTGGTGCTCGGGGACCAGCTGGCTCACCTGGCCGAGAAGGCCGGGGTCAAGCCGCCGGCCTGGACTGAGCACGGCCAGCAGCTACTCCAGCAGTTTGTGCGAGAAGGCGGGATGCAGGGCACGGACCACATGATCGGCAACCAGGCCGGCATGCGGGCGGCCCTGAACCGGGTGCTCGGGCAGATGTCCCCCCAGGCCCGGGCCCTGACCTGGCTGCCCGCCTACGCCCGACCCCTGGTCAGCAACGCAGCCAAGCTCGGCCTTCTGCCCCTGACCGGCCCCATGGAGGTCATCTCCTGGCTGTCCCACACCTCCGAGCAGGCTGGCCGTATCGGGGAGTTCGACCAGGCGCTCCGCACCCTGACCGAGCGTCACCCCTCCTGGACCCCGGAGCAGGTGCGCCGGCAGGCTGCCTACGAGGCCCGGGACGTGCTGGACTTCGCCCAGCGCGGCCACAAGATGGCTGGCTTCCGGCGGATGATCCCCTTCCTGGGGGCCGACATGTCGGGCAACTACCGCCTCTACCGAGCCCTGGAGGAGGGCCTGGCCCCCGGGGAGGCGGCTCGCGGGAAGCTGATGCGCTCCCTGAGCCAGGCCGGGGCCTTCATCACGCTGCCCACCCTGGGGCTCTGGATGGCCAACCATCAAAACGCCGACTACAACCAGTTGCCCCAGGACGAGAAGGACCTGATGTGGCACGTCCCCCTCGGGGGCGGCAAGTTCTTGCGGGTCGCCAAGCCTCACCTCCTGGGGGCCGTCTTCGCCACGGGTCCTGAGCGGT
>CAYSXG010000025.1:5728-13326 GCA_964434895.1 uncultured Solibacteraceae bacterium
CGAAGCCTACTCGTTGGGTGGGCGAGTTCCCCAGGGGTACTGAGCGGTTCATGCAGTGGTCCACACCGCGGGACCCCCACGCCTGGGACGGCTACATGGGCAACATGGCCAGGACCACCCTGCCGAGTCCGATGCAGGACATCACCAACCTGTTCGGGCCGGCCGTGCACACCATGGTGGAGCTGGCCACTAATCGAGACACCTTCCGGGACCGCTACATTGAGCCGCCCTGGCAGCAGAACCCGAGCGGGAGCGCCTACGTGCCCAGCGTACTGCGCTCGAACGAATACTCGAGCCTAGTGGCCAAGAGCCTGGCTCGCAGCTGGCTCTTCCGCCAGGCCGGGCTGAGCCCGCTTCAGATTGACCACGTGATCCAGGGGATGGGCGGCACCGGCCTGACCTCCCTAGTGCGCGGCCTGGACATCCCTGGAGTAGGCCACTACCCCGGCGTGGATGACCTGCTCCACGCGGCGACCGGGAAGGCTCTCCCCCCCCAGAAGCTTCGGGAGATGGGCGGCCTGGTCTACAGCCAGAACCGCTTCGAGTCGGAGAACCGCTTCCAGAAGGACCTCCAGCAACGCACCGACCAGGTCAAGGAGAACCAACTGGAGGCCCACCCGAAGCCCAAGCTGGTGGCCGGCAAGCGCACCGCCCAGAAGGGTGAGGAGGTGCAGCCGCTGCCCCAAGAGGAGGTCCGTCACTGGAAGCAGATGGAGACCCTGGCTAAGGAGCTGCACAAGCTCCACGCCGAGCGGGCGTCCCTGGACTCCAGCGATCCGGCCCAGGCTGTCCGGATCGCCACCATCAACCGGACCATCCGCGAGAAGACCAGCAAGTTCACGGCAGCCCCGGGCGGCCGCCCCTGAGGTTGAATCCGATTCACCGGTATGGTAGGCTGTGGCCATGACTCCTGACGATGTCGTGAAGCGGGCTCGAGCCTGGATCGGCCAGGACTTCGCGCCGGGCCAGAGCGCCCAGTGCGCCAACTTCGTCCGCTCGGTGTTCCGGGACGTTGGCTACGAGCTGCCTCAGGCCGCCCACCCTGACGACCTGGTCGTCAACCCCGGAGAGGACCTGGCCCCCAGCTACGCCGACAGCCTGGCTGGAGACGAGATCGGGCCGAAGATCCCCCGCGACCAGGTGCAGGGTGGAGACCTGGTGCTCTTTGCCAACACCTACGGAGGCTACCCGGAGGGGACCATCACCCACGTGGGCATCGCGACGGATCACGACTACATGGTAGATCGCTCCACCAGCGCTCATCCCGTGCTCGAGCGCCCCATTGGAACCTTCTGGGGTGAAGCAGGTAGCTTCGCGGAAGCCCGTCGCCCCCGACAATTTCTTTCTGCGCCAGCTCCCATGCCAGTCCTCCCGGGACCGGTCGCCGTGGACATGGGCGTTGGCCACTGGGCAGAGAAGCAGGTCCAGATCTGCCTCCAGAACGGGCTGATGAGCTTGACCGACAACAAGTTCTACGGTGGTAAGTACGCGACACGCTATGAGCTGGCCATCGTAGCCGCCCGACTACTCGAAAAGTTAACCCCTGCGCAGCCGGCCAGTGTAGTGCCCAAAGCGCTCGTAGGAGGTGGGCGAAGCCTCCCGACACCAACAAAGGAGGTCGCCCCATGATCCTCTCCGATTTCTGGGCCGCCCTGGGGAAGAGCGCGGCCGTGGCCGGCCTCCAGGCGGCGGCCCAGCACGTAGCCGACCAACGCGAGGCCGTCGTCACGAGCCTTGCCACCGAACTGGATGCCATCCTCCCGGAGGCCGTTCCTACCGCTTTCCGTCAGCTCGAGCCCACGGCCATCAGCTGGGGTCTCGACCTGGTGCTGGGCAAGGCTGGCGCCATCTTCCCGGCCCTCGTCCAGGACGCCACGGAGGAGCTGGCCCCCAGCCCCGAGCCCTTCCCACTGGCTCCCACGTCTCCCCCTCCTCCCTTCCCGGCTGACGCGCCGGCGCCGGCCCCGGAGGTGCCCAATGGGTAAGGGCAAGCACCCCGGCTTCAAAAACGTGGCCGAAGGGATGGCCAAGAAGCAGGGCGTCCCCGAGAAAGAGGCGGCTGCCGAGCTGGCGGCCTCGACCCGCAGGGCCGGCTCCGGGGCTCGCGCCAAGAACCCTCGCCTGAACAACGTGAAGGGCGGTGGCAGGAAGAAGTAGCTACGCCGCCAAGTCCCACACGAAGACTGGTCCGAGGCAAGTCTTCGGTCGGAGCACTCCGACCATAGACTTGCCTCGGCCGATTTCCTGGGGCACCTGAGGGGTCAGCCGGTAGATCAGCTGGCCCCTCTTCTGTTGGGCGTCCCAGATCACCCGGAAGCAGAGCTGGAGCAGCCGCTTGAGGGCCTCGAGATCCTGGGTCTCCAGCTCCTCGGCCATGGTGGCCATCCGGGCCCGCACGTAATCCACGTTGAGGGCCACCGCCCCCTGGGCGTCCACCTCGGACCGGGCCATCTCCTCGGCCACCTGGCCCTCCTCCTCGCGCAGCTCGGCCAGTACCTGGTGGACGGCCCGGTCCACGAGCCCTTCAGCCAGGGCCAGAACCAGGTTCCGGATCTTCTTGCGGATCTCGTCGAGCCTCTTGCGGAGCCGTTTCTGCCGCGTTCGGGCGCTCAGGATCTCGGGCTGGAGGCTGGCCGCGTAGAGGCGCATGTCCTGCTCCAGTTCGGCCGGGGTGGTGCGGAGCTTCTGCCGGGCCAGGGCCAGCACCAGGCCTTCCAGGGTGTCCGCCCGGGTGCTGGGCTGCCGGCACCGCTCGCTGAGCCTCCGGCCGCTGCAGTAGTAGCGCCGTGTCCCCTCGTGCATCCCCCCCACCAGGGGGCGGCCACAGCTCGAGCAGCTGGCCAGCTCGGCCAGGAGGTAGACCTGGGCGGGAGCTTTGGGCCGGCGGTCCTGCTGGCCCCGGGAGGCCAGGACCTCGTTGGCGGCCGCCCAAAGTTCTGAAGAGACCAGGCCCTCCCACGTCCCCTGGGTGACCTCCTCGGACTCCAGGCGCCGGCGGGGGCGGCCCTGGGGCATGGTGGTGCGGCCGTACTCGAGCACTCCCTTGTAGACCGGGTTGCGCACCCTGGCGTAGAGGGCCAGGTGGGTCCAGCGGGTCCCCGTGCGCTCCTCGACCAGGTCGAGCAGTTGCCCGGAGGTGGCGCCGCCGGCGAGCTGGCGGAAGACCTCTACCATGATAGGGGCCTCCCACGGGTGGGGGACCAGGCGCTTGTGGCCCTCCGGGGTGGCCTCGGTGGCCAGCCCCCAGGGTGGCTTCCCACCCGTCCAGCAGCCCCTGCGCACCAGGGCGCGGTGCCCCTTGCGGGTCTCCTGGGCCAGGTTGGCGGAATACCACTCGGCCATGACCTCCAGCATCCCCTCCATGGCGCGGTCCATGCTGGTGTCGCCCAGGTTCTCCACCACGGAGCGCACCTGGATGCCCCGCCGGCGGAGGTAGCCCTTGTGCATGACGGCCTGCTCCTTGTCCCGGCCGAACCGGTCCAGCTTGTGGACCAGAAGCACCTGAAACCGCTTGGCCTTCGCGTCCTCGAGCATCTGCTGGTACTCGGGGGAACCCTGGAGTTCGCAGCTTCGGGTCTCGGGAAGGAGGTAGCGGGCGGTGACCTCCCAGCCCTGCTTGGCGGCGAAGACCTCCATCTCGTGGACCTGGGCTTCCAGGCTGAGTTCGTCTTGCATCTTGGACGAGTAGCGGGCGAAAAGGGCACAGCGCATCATTACCCGATTGGGCCTCCGTGCTCAGGGACCTGCCATACAGGCATTTCTGCTTGGTCGTGTTTCAACTCTAAGTAAATCCTGATGATGGCTCGGTGTAGCGTCTCCCAATTCTCCTTATTGGCTTTGTTTTGGGAATCAAAATTGAAATCTACAACACTGGCAAGCCTGGTTATACGTAATTGGCACACAGCAATACTAGATTCGGTATCTTCACTAAGTTTTTTTACGTAATCTAAAGCGTTGTTAACATTTGCTTTAGATTCCTTAACAGCAACTTCGTTTTGGGCTTCTTTTACGCCAATGCTGTCCAATCTAGTAGTCAAATCCTCTACTTCTTTAGAAAGCTTGTTGACGGTTAGGGCCTGATTTACCATCACCGCAACCATGGCCACTGTTAAAAAAGCACCGACCGCCCTCTTGATCATGGCTGCTTCCCCTCCTCCATCACCTTCTCATAGCGGCGCGTGGCCCGCTGGAGTTGGCGCTCGGCCCGCTTGACCGCACGCCAGGCTTCCTCCCGGGCCCAGCTTGAGCCCCGGTGGACGGGGCAGCAGAAGTCCGGGTAGAGCAGTCGGTAGACCTCGCAGTCCCGACACCAGGTCCCGTCTCGCTTGGTCGGGTAGACCTCGGCAGGCTGGCCCTCCATGTCGGTGGCCTTCCCTCGAAGCTGGGCCGGCGCATCCCAGAACAGGGGCTGCAAGGAGACACCCAGCCGCTGGAGGTAGTCTCGGAGCTGAGTGGGAGCCACCGGGTGGGTGCCCTTCTCAAGCTGCAGGAGGGTGCGCTGGGGCCACCCCAGGATCTTCTCGGCCATGACCTCGCGGGAGATGCCCAGCCTTTGCCGGGCCCGGGCCAGGAGATCCCCCACGTGGGCAGCCTCTTCCTCGGTGGACCAGGTCGGGTCCCCGAGCTGCTCGCGGAGCTGGGTGGCCAGCACGGTGAAGAGGTCCCCCACCAGCACGGCGGGCGGGCGGTCATCAGCTCGGATGGAACCGTTGGCGGAATCCTGGAAGAACCAGGCCACCGGCTTCTCAGCCACCTCCGCTAGTCGTTCAAGAACAGGTGGCCTCGGAAACTGTTGACCCTTCTCCCAGCGCAAAACGCTTAATCGGTCCACGCCTAGAAGTTCGCTCATTCTATCTTGAGACAGACCCAAGCTCTTGCGTACGTCTCGAACACGATCCCCAAAAGTAAGCATGTTACTACCTTCATCACATTATCATGGGGCCGGACTATTGACAGTTACCTAATACATCACTATTATGAGTGCTGGGAGACGTAACAAGTTACCGAATCCGGCACAAAATCTGTCCGCTTTACCCGTCACTTGTGACGAAATACGTCTCCCGAGAAAGTGACGAAATTCGATGCTTCGGGGTCTTCGGCGTATTCGCCGACAGTTGGGCGTCAAACAGGCGACTCTGGCCAGAGCGCTAGGTGTGCGCCGCGAGACCATCGTGCGATGGGAATCTGGGCAGCAAACGCCGTCCATCTCTATGCTCGAGGTCCTGGCGGCAGAACTCCAGTGTGAGCCAGCCGATTTGTTGAGGCCTGACCCTCCTATCACCAAGTCTGCCTGAACCACCACCACCTTTCCGAAAGGGGGAATGCCTGTGGCTTTGCCATCGCTGCCCGAGCCTAAGACCGAACCACCCGCCCATTGGACCGACTCTGGGTCTCCATGTCCGCCACCCGGGCACCATTGGAGCGACTCTGGGCCATCCGTTCCAACCGCCGAGCCCAAGACCGCCGAGCCCCAAACTGAGGTCTTCCAGCGAGGGCCTATGCCCGACTATGACGCTTTGCTGGAGAAAGGCGTGGCCTACGCCTACCTGGTGGGGATCTTGATCACCTACTTCCTGATGGTGCGCGAATCCGTGGATGGCAAGCCCGGCGCCGTCCCCATCCTCGAGGTCCTGGACAAGGTCAATAAGGAATGGGACGCCTTCAAAGCGGCCCAGGACCGCCGCAACGCCGCCTGGGAAGCCCGGGACGCCGCGCGGGAGGCTGCTCGTGGAGCCCAGCCCGTATGACCTTTCACCCTGGGAACGGAAAGAACTGGTCATGCTCCTCCTCAGGCTCTGCGGACCCGAACACCAGGAGGAGCGACAACTCCGGATCGAGCGCCGAAAGCGCGAAATCCTCGACGCCCTGGACCGAGGAGAAGACCCATGCAACGAAAGCTCCTGGAGCGCCGGATCTTAGGCCTCCGCTCCACCCTCCACAAACTGAAGGCCGTGGCCACCAAGTGGCTCCCCTCCGGCCCTCCCGAGGACCTTCACCAGCGCATCGTGTCGACCGAGGTCCTGCTCAAGGAACTCGAACTGCGCTACGCTGGCTACGGGAAGGCTCCCCTGGTCGCTCGGCGCTCCTTCGTCCACGGCATTCACGAGGAGGGGCGCGACCCTGGGTAGAGGCCCTGCAGTTCGGAATCATCCTGGCGGTCTGGCTCTGGAGCATCGCAGCTCTGGGCGGCCTGCTGAGATGAGGCGACGGCATGTCACGCACCTCCGACCCTGGCACCACCGGTTCCGCGCCGTCAGGCAACTGCTGTCACTACCCGCTACGCCTGTCCTGGTCTGCCCAGCTTGTCGCATCCCGCTGGATGCGACGCGGCGCTGTCCACGTCACGGCCCAGTTTCCATGTGGCTGTAAAGCCCACCCTACCACGCCCACCCCGGCCCCTGATCAATTCCGAAAGGAGCCCTGATCCGATGCCCACCCGCAGAGTTGGTCGCCCCTACCCCAGCGACGCCCGCAACGAGGTCTCGGACCTCGTGATGGAGGCTCAGGCCCACCTGATGACCGCCTGCGACCAACTCCGGGAAGCCCAGCAAAAGTTGTTCCAGGGGCAGGCCCTGAACCAACCTGCTCCTGCCAACCAGGCCGGCACTGCGGCCTGAACTCCTACCTCCCTGATCGCGGGACTGGCGGCCCCTCGGATGCACCACGACCAGTTCAGCTCAAGCCGCCAGCCCCGCCCCTTTTTTCTGAAAGGAGTCCCCCGTTGAAGAAGCTCCCTTCCACTCTAATGGAGCGCATCGAGAACTTGCGCGCCGACCTGGAGAAAACCATCAAGCAGGCAACGCAACACTTCGAGGAGCGCAGCGAGTCCTGGCAGTCCTCGAGCAAAGGCGACGACTACAGTGCCTGGCTGGACCACCTGCAAGAGGTCCACGACGTGCTCCAGGACATGCAGTCCCAGCCGGGGGAGGAATAATGCGCACCCTCCCCCGCAAAGTCCAACTGGCCAAAGGCGCCCACACCTGGAAGAACTATCAATCCAAGCCAAAAGAGGGCTGCGTGATGGAGTGGGCCAGTTGGCTTGCTGGCGAGCCCTGGACCGACCATCCAGCCTGCGTCTGTCCCTCTATAGCGGGCTTCCTGCGCAACTGGAACGACAGCTTGGATGACGCGCAACGGCAGATGCTACTCCCCCTCCTGCCCGAGGTGCTGGGCACGCGCACTACCTCGGAGGATGAGGCGGCTCGAATCTGGCTCTGCACCGACTGGCTGGCCCGAACCTTTGCGCCGGCCTGGCTCGACCTGGCCGGCCTGAGGGAGCACGCTACGGCTTTGCGTGCGTTGGAGGCGTTGACTTCGGATGCTTTGGCAGACCAGGCGATGGAGGTACTGGACGCCGCCAGGGACGCCGCCAGGGACGCCGCCAGGGACGCCGCCAGGGACGCCGCCAGGTCCGCCGCCGATTCCGCCCTGACGCCTACCGTCAAGCTGCTCCAGGAGTCGGCTCTCGACCTGGTGCGCCGGATGTGTGCGGTGGGACGGGCAGCATGACTACCACAGTCAACGGCAGCAGGATGCCTACACCCACCGAGGCCCTTGCCTTCTGGACCCCCCAGTTTACCCCCGAGATCACATCTATC
>CAYSXG010000026.1:0-5918 GCA_964434895.1 uncultured Solibacteraceae bacterium
GGACATCGAGTCCTGCGCTCCCGCTCCTCGCTGCGCTCGATCGCGGAGGGGGCCCCGTTGCATCGAAGACAACGTGCTGGTCACGGCCACCGGCCATCGCAACCTCACCCGGGAGCACCTGCCCCACTGAGGGCACCCCGGGCACCATCGTTTTGCGATATAGCTAGGGGGTGCACCCTCGAGGCCCCATGCCCCTCCTTCGATTCGCGACCCCCCTGGCCCTTTCCCTCGCCCTGGGGGCCCAGGGCCCCGACGATCCCGCCAAGGGCCGGCTCAGCCTGGAATCCTTGGCCCATCCCACCCAGCGCGTGACCTACGTGCCCCCCTCCGGGCTCCAGTGGACCTGGCTGCCGGACGGGGGCCTCCTGGAAACCCGCGTCGATCGGGCCCAGGGCGGCGTGACCCTCACCCGGCTGGACCCCAAGACCCTCGAGTCCCGGCCCCTCCTGGACCTGGGGGCCTCGGTGAAGGCCCTGGTGGGAGCGGGGGCCCCCGAAGAGGCCGCGAAGTCCGCCCTGGGCCGCGGAGCCCTCACCTGGAACGCGGATCAAAGCGCCTTCCTCATCCGGGTCCAGGAGGACCTCTTCCTGGTGGACCTGGGGCGGGCCGCCGGGAAGCGGCTGGTGGGGGGCGAGGAGGAGGAGGCCACCTTCAGCCCCGACGGTTCCAAGGTGGCCTTCCTGCGCGGCCGGGACCTCTACGTGGGGGCCGTGGCCCCGGCCCAGGGGACCCGCCTCCCCCAGGGCGGGGACGCGGACCACTTCCACGGCCGGCTGGACTGGGTCTACCAGGAGGAGATCTACGGCCGAGGCAGTTTCAAGGGCTTTTGGTGGGCCCCGGATTCCCGCCGCCTCGTCTACCTGGACCTGGACGAAAGCCGCGTCCCCACCTTCACCCTGGTGGACGACCGCACCCAGCCCCAGCGCCTGCACCCCGCCCGCTACCCCAAGGCCGGGGACCCCAACCCCGTGGCCCGGCTGGGCGTGGTGGACCTGGAGGGCCGCACCACCTGGCTCAAGGACCCCTTCGAAGGCCAGGAGACCCTGGTGGTGCGGGTGGGATGGGACCCCAAGGGCCACGTCCTGGCCTGCATCAGCGACCGGGTCCAGAGCTGGATGGAGCTGCGCCGCTTCGAGGAGGGGGGTTCCCGGGTTCTGGTGAAGGAGGAGGGCGTGGCCTGGCAGGACCCCGAACACCGCAGCCTGCCCACCTTCCTGCGGGATGGGTCCTTCCTGTGGGAATCGGACCGGAGCGGCCACCGGCACCTCTACCGCTACGACGCCGAGGGCCGCCTCAAGGGGCCCCTCACGGCAGGCTCCTGGGAGGTCCGCCGCCTCCACGGCGTGGACGAAAAGAACCGCCTGGTCTACTTCGAGGGCACCGAGCGCAATCCCGTGGGACGGGACCTTTACAAGGTGAAGCTGGAGGCCGGCTTCCCCAACGAGGGCCTGAGCCGCATGACCGGCCCCTCGGGGACCCACGCGGCCCTCTTCAACCCCACGTACACGGCCTACGTGGACACCTTCAGCGACATGCTCACGCCCCCGAAGACCGGGCTCCTGGCCACGGACGGCAAGCTGCTCAAGGTGCTGGACCCCGGGGAGGCCCCGGCCTTCCGGGAACTCCGGCTGGGGAAGGTGAGCTTCCAGCAGATCCGGGCCCGGGACGGCTTCCCCCTGGAGACCCTGCTGGTCCTTCCCCCGGACTTCGATGCCCGCAAGAAGTACCCCGTCTACCATCACGTCTACGGGGGGCCCCAGGCGCCGGAGGTGCGCAACCAGTTCAGTTCCCGGGACGCCCTGTGGTACCACTTCCTGGCCCAGAACGGCTACGTGGTGTGGGTCTGCGACAACCGCAGCGCCTCCAACAAGGGCCTGGCGAGCGCCCAGGGGATCCACCACCGGCTCGGGCCCCAGGAGCTGCAGGACCAGCTCGACGGCCTGGAGTGGCTGCGCCGGCAGGGCTGGGCGGACATGGACCGGGTGGCCCTGGAGGGGTGGAGCTACGGCGGCTTCCTCACGGCCTACGCCCTCACCCACGCCAAGGCCTGGAAGCTGGGAATCGTCGGGGCCCCGGTGACGGACTGGCGCCTCTACGACAGCATCTACACCGAGCGCCTCATGGGCACGCCCCAGGCCAATCCCGAGGGCTACGAGGCCAGCTCGGTGCTGAGGGCCGCCCGGGACCTGTCCGGGAAGGTCCTGCTCTTCCACGGGACCCTCGACGACAACGTGCACCCCCAGAACAGCCTCCAGTTCATCGACGCCCTCCAGAAACAGGGCCTGAACCCCAGCCTGGTGCTGCTCCCGGGCTCCGACCACAGCCCCCGCCAGCCCCAGCACGCCTGGATCCGCTACCAGGCCATGTGGGAGTTCCTGCAAAAGAATCTTTAGCTTGGCGATCGAAGGGGCCCTGCGCGGGTCCCGGCACCTGCAATGACAGAGCCATGACACAGGTCGGGAGCAATCCCTCTATCCTGTGAATATATCTGGCCTAGCGCCGGTTCTTTACAACCACCCCTATCCCGGTAGGGGGACCATAAGGAGTACCCATGAAGGCGCCCGCCCTCATTTCCCTTCTTTCCCTGGCCCTCGGCCTGAGTGGAACCCAGTCCTTCGCCCAGGCTCCTCGCACGGCGGTGACCACCTCCCCCGACGGCCACAACACGGTCGTCACCTCCAAGCTGGGCCACAGCCGGATCGTGCTCGACGGGGAATGGAGCGGCCTGCTCGGCGCAGCGGAACTGGAGTTTTCCGATGGCACCGAGCGCGTGCACTTCACGGTCTCGAATCTGCTGAACCCCTCTGCGGCCACCTTCTCGGTGTCCTACGTGAAGAAGGGCCAGGCCGAGAGGACGGCTCTCCTCAACGTTCAGGACCTGGCCGCCAAGAACTACCAGGCCCTGGACGACCTGCAGATGGGCACGGCCTTCCTCAAGGACAGCGCCGATCACGCCTTCGCCATCCCCGCCCACACGACCCAGGAAATCATCCTCAAGGGCATGGCCCTGGCGGTGCTGGACCCCATCCGCCCTCGCGAGCGCGTCTACATCTGGTTCAACCCCGCCTATGCCACCACCTACTGGCCCATGGTGGCCGAGAGCTCGACTTTCGACGGCTGGTACACCGCCGCCGGCAGCGCCCTGCCGCGCTGGGAAGTGAATCCCTAAACCGTTCGTTTAAGGAACAAAGGGGGGGGGGCATCGGCCCCCCTTTTTCGTAGGCCTGAATCAGAGAGTTTGTAAAAGATGCGGGGCTCCGTCGCTTCCTTCATACTGGAGTTTTGCAGGAACGGATCATGACCTTCGCGCTGTTGAACGCCCAAGGCCCCCTCTCCCCCGGAGCCTTCACCCCCCTCTTCGTGGCCCTCGGCCTCTGGGTGGCCTTCGTGGTCTACGGGGTCCTCAACATGAGGCCGCACCCCAAGGGCCTGAGCCCCCTCTTCTTCACGGAGATGTGGGAGCGCTTCAGCTACTACGGCATGAGGGCCCTGCTCTTCCTGTACATGATCGCCCCGGCCGCGGCCGGCGGCCTGGGGATGACCAAGCTCCGCGCGGGGAACATCTATTCCTGGTACACCCTGGCGGTCTACGCCATGAGCATCCCCGGCGGGTGGCTGGCGGACCGCTTCCTCGGCTACCGGAAGGCGGTGCTGGTGGGCGGCGTGATGATCGCCCTCGGCGAGTTCGGCCTGGCGGCGGGGCCCCTGTCCTTTTTCTACCTCGGCCTCGTGCTGATCTCCGTCGGGACCGGCCTGCTGAAGACCAACTGCACCTCCATGGTGGGCATGCTCTACCAGGGGAACGAATCCAAGCAGGACGCGGGATACAGCATCTACTACATGGGCATCAACATCGGCGCCCTCATCGCGCCCCTGATCCTCGGATTCCTGGCCCAGGACGCCACCTTCACCGCCGCCCTGGGCAAGGTCGGCCTGGCCTCCGCCAACGGCTGGCGCTGGGCCTTCGGCCTCGCGGGCCTGGCCATGGTGGCGGGCCTCATCCAGTACAGCCTCCGCCAGGGAGTCCTGGGGGAGATCGGCCTCAGGGCCGGCGCGAAGGTCGCCGAGCACGGGCACCAGGACAGCCACGAGCCCCTGACCTCCGAGGAGCGCAGCCGCATGTGGGTCGTGGCCATCCTCGTGGTCTTCATCATGACCTTCTTCTTCATCTTCGAGCAGGCGGGCACCACCCTGAACCTCTTCGCCGACGAGCACACCCGCTGCGCCATCGGATCCTGGGCCTTCCCCTCCAGCTGGTTCCAAAGCGTGAATTCCATCTGGCTGCTCGTCCTGGCCCCGGCCTTCGGCTGGCTCTGGATCAACCTCGGCAGCAAGGAGCCCAGCAGCCCCGCCAAGTTCACCCTGGGCCTCTTCTTCGTGGGCGCGGGCATGCTGCTCCTGGTGCCCCCGAGCCTGGCCTACACCGCCGCGCCGGCCCTGAAGGTCTCCCCCACCTGGCTGATCGGGGTCTACTTCCTGCACACCGTCGGCGAGCTGTGCCTCTCCCCCGTGGGCCTCAGCACCGTTTCCAAGCTGGCCCCGGCCCGCTACGCCGGACTCATGATGGGCGTCTTCTTCTTCGCCATCGGCATGGGCAACTACCTGGCCGGCCAGGCCGGCGCCTACAGCGAGAGCCTGAAGCCCGCCACCCTGTTCGGCGGCCTCTTCGGCATCACCACCGTCATGGCCCTGATCCTGGTGGCCCTCACGCCGCGCATCAAGCGCATGATGGGCGGGGTGAACTAGGTTCAGGCGGAGGGGGCCCATGGCCGATCCATCCTAGGTGAGCCGGTGGTGAGGTTGTTCCGAATCCTTCTTTGTCCGCTGTTCGCCGTCCTCCTGGCGGCGGGGGCCCCGGGCGTCCGCGTGGACCCCCTGGACCTGGCCAAGCTGCCCATCCGGGTCTTCAACGATCGGGACGGCATCCCCCAGAACTCCATCGAGGCCCTGGCGGTGGACAGGCTGGGCTACCTCTGGATCGGCACCCAGAACGGCCTGGCCCGCTTCAACGGAAGGGAGTGGAAGCCCCTCAACCTGCCGCGCCAGCGGGTCTCCGGGTGGGTCTACTCCCTCTACGCCAGCCCCGAGGGCCCCCTGTGGGTGGGCACCCGCGGCGACGGCCTCCACGTGTGGGCCAACGAGCGCTGGACCTCCTACGGCCCGCCGGAGGGCTTCCCGGACCCCCAGGTGAACGCCCTGGCGGAGACCCGGGACGGGGCCGGCCACGGCACCATCTGGGCCGGCACCCAGGACCACGGGCTGGTGCGGGTCGAGAACGGGAAGGCCAGCCCCGTCCCCCCCCCGGCGGAGACCCCCTTCCGCACCGTCTTCTCCCTCGCCGTGGAGGGGGAGCGGCTCCTGGTGGGCACCGAAACGGGGCTGTGGGCCTTCGCCGCGGGGGCCTGGACCCGCGTGGGCTCCCGGTCGGACTGGCGCCTGCCCACGGATTGGGTGCAGGCCATCCACGTCAGCCGCCCCGCCCAGGGCCCGCCCCAGATCTGGATCGGCACGGACCGGGGCCTGGCGGTCCTGAGCCAGGGGACCTGGAAGCCCCATCCCCCCGGCGGCGGCCTCCTCAACGGCTTCGTCAACCGCCTTTCGGAAACCACGGGCCCCGACGGCCAGACCTCCCTCTGGGCCGCCACCGACGGGGGCCTGGCCCGCTTCTACCAGGGGAGGTGGACCACCTTCGGGACCCGCAACGGCCTCCCCAGCAAGGTGGTCCGCAGCCTCCTTCCCGTCTCCCGTTCCGGAGGTCCCTCGGTGCTCTGGGCGGGGACCTTCGGCGGGCTGGTGCGCTACACCCCGGGCCTCTGGTCCAGCATCGACACCGTCACGGGCCTGAGCGAAGGCGCGGTGTTCTGGGTGGGCGAAATCGGGCCCGGCGACTACTGGTTCGGCACCCTCGGAGGGGGGCT
>CAYSXG010000026.1:5928-13198 GCA_964434895.1 uncultured Solibacteraceae bacterium
GCTCAACCACTTCCGGGACGGCGGGTGGGACGTGGTGGACCAGATCGACAGCTCCCCGGCCATCGCCAGCCTGTCGGTCTTCGCCCCGCCCCGATCCCAGGAGTCCCCCCAGCTCTACGCCGGGCTGAGGGGCGGGGGCGTGGCCAAGCTCGTGGACGGGACCTGGTCCCTGATCCCCGAAAACCGCTCCCTGCCGGATTCCTGGGCCTACGCGGTCCGGGAGGTGGAGGAGGCGAGGGGCCGGAAGGCCCTGTGGGTCGGCACCCGCAAGGGCCTGGCCCGGATCCAGGACGGGGTCACCACGGTCTACGGCGTCTCCCAAGGCCTTCCGCATCCCTTCGTGTCGGCCCTCCTGGACGTCCGGGAGCCCGACGGGCGCCGCTTCCTGTGGGTGGGCACCCGGGGCGGGGGGGTGGGAAGGCTGGACCTGGCCACCCACCAGTGGCTCAACTTCACGCCGGCCGGGGGCTTCCAGGGCTACCGGGTGAGCGCCCTGAAACTGACCCAGGGCCCCCGGGGGGAGCGCCATCTCTGGTGCGCCACCATCGGCAACGGGGCCTTCCGCCTGAACCTGGACGACCCGGACCAGCGCTGGGTGGCCTTCGATACCTCCGGCCAGCCGGCCCTCCCCAGCGACATCGTCTACGGCCTCCAGCAGGACCAGTCCGGCCGGCTCTACTTCTTCACCCACCTCGGGGTCACCCGCTTCACCCCGCGCCCCGTCGGTTCCGACGAGCCCGGCGAATACTCCGCCTCCACCTTCACCATCGGGGACGGGCTGCCCAGCAACGGCTGCACCCACTCCTCCAGCATGGTGGACGGCCAGGGACGGATCTGGACCGGCACCGTCCAGGGTGCGGCGGTCTTCGACCCGCGCCAGGAGGTGGAGGACCGCAGCCCCAAGGCCCTTCTGCTGGAGGATGTCAGCGCCGGCGGAAGCCGGGTGGGCCCCGGCGAACGGCTGCCCCGGACCCGCAACGCCATCTCCTTCGTGTACGACCTGCTGGCCTACCACCGGGAGGGGGATATCCGCTACCAGGTCCAGCTCGAGGGCCTGGATTCGAAGCCCTCCCCCTGGGTTCCGGACGGCAAGAAGGAATATCCCACCCTCCCGCCGGGGAGCTACACCTTCAAGGTCTGGGGCCGGGACGCCGCCGGCAACGTCACCGGGCCCACGACCTTCCCCTTCACGATGCTGCCCCCCCCCTGGGCCACCTGGTGGGCCCGCAGCCTCTACGTCCTCGTGGGGACCGGCGTCCTGTTCCTGCTGGTCCAGCGCCGCCTCTCCCACCTGGAGCACCAGCGGCGGGAGCTCTCCATCAAGGTGGCCGAGGCCACCCGGGAATTGGCCCTGGCCCGGGACCAGGCCCTGGCCGCCACCCGCGCCAAGAGCGAATTCCTGGCCACCATGAGCCACGAGATCCGCACCCCCATGAACGGGGTGATCGGGATGTCGGGCCTGCTCCTCAACACCGCCCTGAACCCGGTCCAGCGGGACTACGCGGAGACGGTCCAGCACTCCGCCGAGAACCTCCTGGCCATCATCAACGACATCCTGGACTTCTCGAAGATCGAGGCGGGCAAGGTCCAGCTGGAGACCCTGGACTTCGACTTCTTCACCGAGCTGGAGGAGACCCTCGGCCTGCTGTCCAGCCAGGCCCAGCGCAAGGGCCTCGAGCTGGCCTCCGTCGTGGACCCGGAGGTGCCCGCCCGCTGGAACGGCGACCCCGCGAGGCTGCGCCAGGTGCTGACGAACCTGGTGGGCAACGCCCTCAAGTTCACGGAGCGGGGCCGGGTGGTGGTGCAGGTGTCCCGGCGCCTGGAAGGCGCCGAGTCCACCCTCCGCTTCGAGGTCCAGGACACGGGGGTGGGCATCGCCGACGAGGCCCTGCCGCGCCTTTTCGGGGCCTTCACCCAGGCGGACTCCAGCACGCACCGGAGGTTCGGCGGCACCGGCCTGGGCCTGGCCATCTCCCGCAAGCTCGTGGAGCTCATGGGAGGGCAGATCGGCGTGCAGAGCGGCCGCCGCCAAGGCAGCGTGTTCTGGTTCGAACTCCCCTTCCGTGCGCCGATGGGGGAGGAGGACACCCTCCACGAGACCCTGCCCCTGGACCTCTCCGTGACCATGGCCATCGAAGGCCCCGCCACCGCGGCCGGGGTGACGGCCCTGCTGGGGAGGTGGGGGGTGGACCGGACCCCGGAGGCCCCGCCCAACCTCCTGATCTTCGATCTGGACCTGGCGGCGGAGGCCACCCTGCCCTCCCTCAAGCGGGCCATCCTGGACCGCTCCCTCCAGGGCCTGCCCACCCTCTTCCTGGCCTCCACCCAGCGCTGGCCCCTGGCGGAGGAGGCCCGGCGCGCGGGCCTGGGCCCCTTCATCCTCAAGCCCGTGCGCCGCCTGCGCCTGCTGAGGGGCATCCGCGTGGCCCTGGGCCTCGCCGCGGACGAGGGGGACGCCTCGGGCCTGGTCCCGGAGGCCCAGGTTCCCATGAGCCCCCGCAGGATCCTGGTGGCGGACGACAATCCCATGAACCAGAAGGTGGCCCGGGCCATCCTCGGCTCCCTGGGCTACGGCGCCGACTGCGTGGCGGACGGCCACGAGGTGCTGGGCGCCCTGAAGAAGGGGGCCTACGACCTGGTCTTCATGGACGTGAACATGCCGGGCATGGACGGCTTCGCCGCCACGAAGGCCATCCGCGGCCAGGAGAAGGACCGGCACCTCCCCATCATCGCCCTCACCGCCAGCGCCATGGGGGGCACCCGCGAGCGCTGCCTGGCCATGGGGATGGACGACTACGTGCCCAAGCCCCTCCGGCCGGAGGCCCTCCAGTCCGTCCTGCGCCGCTGGCTGCCCCAGGAGACCCTGGAGGCCGAACGCGCCCTGCCGCCGCCTCCCCCGCCCCCGGCCGCCGAGGGTGAGGTGGACCCCCGCATCCTCGCGGCCATCGCCGCCGGCGCCGAGAACGCCCCGGCCTGGGCCGCGGGGCTGGTGGAGGACTACCTGGAGGACACCCCCCGGCGCCTGCAGGGGCTCGCCGAGGCCCTCCGCCTGGGGGACCGGGAGATCGCCCACCGCCACCTCCACAACCTCAAGGCCAACAGCGGCACCCTCGGGGCTTCGAGGCTGATGTCCCTCTGCGCCGAACTCGAGGCCATGACCCACGAGGGCTCCTTGGAATCGATCACCCGCCGCCTGCCGGAGCTCCAGCGGATGTGGGAGGGGGTCCGCCGGGCCCTGCTGGCCTCGAAGGCCTGAGCCCGAGGCATTGCGGTTTCGGCCCTCCCCGCCGCGTCCAACCGGACGCCTCGATGCGACTCCTTCCGGCCGGGGGCCCCTCCGCGGAGTCCACGGCGAACCTCGCTAAGCTGGACGGATGCGCATCGCCCTCCTCCAACTCAATGCCCGCCTGGGGGACGCCGCCACCAACGGCCGCGCCATCGAGGCGGCCTACGCCGAGGCCCTGGCCCTCGGCGCGGAGCTGGTGCTGGCCCCGGAATTGGCGGTGCCCGGCTACCTCGGGGAGGACCGGCTCTGGGAACCGGGACTGAGGGCCCGCGTCGAGGCGGAATCCCTGCGCCTGGCCTCCCTTTCCGGCGAGGTGCCCCTCCTCTTCGGCACCTTCAGCCCCGCCCCCTCCGGCCGGCTCTGGAACGAGCTGTGGTGGTGCGAAGGGGGGCGGGTGCGCCAGGTGATCCGCAAGCGCCTGCTGCCCCTCTACGACGTCTTCGACGAGGGGCGCTACTTCGAGGCCGCAGACCAGGCCCCCCCTCTGGTGGACTTCCGGGGCCACCGGGTGGGGATCTGCATCTGCGAGGACCTCTGGGCCGATCCCGAGCTGGTGGACGGCCCCCTGCACTACGGCCTCGACCCCGTCGCGGAGCTGGCCGCCGCGGGCGCCACCCTCCTCCTCAACGCCAGCGCCAGCCCCACGGCTCTCGGAAGCTGGCTCCCCCCGGGCAGCAGCGCGGCCTGGGCCGTCCCTTCCAAGCGGATCCAGCGGGGCCGGCTCCTCGCGGGCCTGGCCAAGAAGCACGGCCTGCCCCTCGCCTACGCCAGCCGGGTGGGGGCCGAAAGCTGGCTCCTCTTCGACGGGGGTTCCAAGCTCACCTTCCCGGACGGAAGCTGGCAGGGCTGCGAGGCCTTCACGGAGCGGATCCTCCTCACGGACACCGAGGCCCCCGGGGGGCGCACCTCCCCCCTGGCCGAGGGCCCCTGGCTCCGGATGGCCCTGGGCGTGGGCCTCCGGGACAACTTCGCGAAGCAGGGCCTGGAAGCGGCGGTGGTGGGCCTCTCCGGGGGCATCGATAGCGCGGTGGTCGCCGCCGTCGCCGCGGAGACCCTGGGGCCGGAGCGGGTGCTGGGGGTGGCCCTCCCCACGCGCCACACCAGCCCCGAAAGCCTCGAGCTGGCCCGGGACCAGGCCGCGCGCCTGGGCATCCGCTTCCTCACCCTGGACGCGGAGGCGGCCTTCCAGGGGGCCCTCCGCCCCCTCGAGCAGGCCTTCCCCGGCCGCCCCTTCTCCCTCACGGACGAGAACCTCCAGAGCCGCAGCCGGGCCCTCCTGCTCATGGCCCTCACCAGCGAGGCCTCCACCCAGGCCCTGCTCGGCACGTCCCGGGTGGCGGTCCTGAACACCGGCAACAAGAGCGAGGCGGCCACCGGCTACTTCACCCTCTACGGCGACGGCATCGGCGCCTTCGGCCTCCTCGGGGACTGCCTCAAGGCCCGGGTCTACACCCTGGCGGACGAGCTGGGGGAACTCATCCCGCCGGGCATCCGCCACCGGCCCCCCACCGCCGAGCTCCGGCCCGGGCAGACGGACGAGGCCAGCCTCGCCCCCTACCGAGTCCTCGACGCCATCCTCGGCGCGGCTCTGGAAGCCCAGCGGCCCGAGGAGGGGCTCCTGGACGATCTCGCGGACCTTCTCCCCCCCTCGGACCTCGATCTCGCCCGGGAGGCCCTCCCTCGGATCCTGGGCCTGCTGCGCGGCACCGAATACAAGCGGCGCCAGCTCCCCTTCGCCCTGCGGGTGAGCCCCAAGGCCTTCGGGGCCGGAAGGCGCATCCCCCTGACGGCCTTATAGCGCGCCCGGAGTCCCCATGTCCCCTTGGAAGCCTTGCGCCCTCCTGGCCCTCCTCTTGGCCGGTGCGGCCCTGCCCGGTCGGGGGCCCGCGGCGCCGACCTACGCCTGGACCCGCCTGGACACCGTGCCCTACAAAGGCAAGCAGGACGACATCGTCTTCGTGGACCCCAGGCGGGGCTGGTACGTCAACGGGGCCGGGAAGATCTACCGCACCGAGGACGGAGGGGGCACCTGGACGGAGCAGCTGAGCCAGCCGGGCACCTTCTTCCGCTGCGTGGGCTTCCTGGACGCCCTTCACGGGTTCGCCGGGAATATCGGCCCGGACTACTTCCCGGGCGTCACGGATCCCAAGCCCCTCTACGAGACCCAGGACGGCGGCCTCACCTGGAAGGCCGTAGAAACGATCCAAGGGCCCGCCCCCACGGGCCTCTGCGCCATCGAGATCCAGCGCAGGCCCACCATCAACGCCGGCTACCTGGACCAGCGGATCACGCTGTGGGCCGGGGGCCGCGTCGGCGGCCCGGCCCACCTCCTCAAGTCCACGGACCTGGGCCGCACCTGGCTTTCCCAGGATCTCGGCGCCCTCACGGCCATGATCCTGGACATCAAGTTCTTCGACGGCGACACCGGCATCCTCTGCGGCGCCACGGACCCGGACGTGGAGAAGTCCCACGCCCTCATCCTTCGCACCACCGACGGCGGGAGGCACTGGAAGAAGGTCTACGAATCCAAGCGCCCCTGGGAGCTCACCTGGAAGGGTGCCTTCCCCAGCCGGAAGGTGGGCTACGTCACCGTCCAGAACTACGATCCGGACAAGGCCAACACGCGCCGCGTGGTGGCCAAGACCCTCGACGGGGGGCGCACCTGGAAGGAGGTCCCCCTCGCCAACGACCACGCCGTCCGCGCCTTCGGCGTGGGCTTCCTCGACGAGAAGGTGGGCTGGGTGGGCGCCCTTCCCCACGCCTTCCAAACCCTCGACGGGGGCCGCACCTGGACCCCGACGGACATGGGCCCCGCCATCAACAAGATCCGCATCCTCCCGACGGAAGCGGGCTTCGTGGCCTACGCCATCGGCGTCGACGTGCGAAAGCTGGAGGGGCGGCGTCCCTGAGGGCCCCTTGAACCCCCGCGCCGTTCCTGTATCCTGAGCCCATGCCGGCGTGGCGAAATTGGTAGACGCGCTAGACTCAAAATCTTGTTAGGCGACCCCTAGTGCCGGTTCGAGTCCGGCCGCCGGCACCAATGCAGGGCCCACCAGGGCTCGATGGGCATCCATGACCGCAGGCTCCGACCCCGGCGGAGACCCATCAATCAATTAATATCGCCCCCAAAAGCAGGCCGAACCGAAGCGCCCGGCAAAACGGCTTCAGCCCCGCTGGGTGCGCTTCTTAAGGATGAGAATGGGGCTCCCTTCGGGTCGATTTCATTAAATTTAAATACAGTAAAAAAACGTTCTATATTACTTTAGAAATCCTATCTCCGAGAGGCAAGTCCTTCCCTATCAAATTCTGAAGACTTGAAAAGTGCGAGGGCATGCCCTTTTTACAGAAAAGGGAGACTACAAGTTCACCAATTCATCCTAGACTTAATGCGTTTGCCCTAATTCCAGTGGTTATCCATTTTGGACCCCTTGTTTTGTTTAGGCGCGAGCGCTTGGAGGTCTTTTGATGGATCGGATCTTAGTCAATGAACCGGAACGGGAGCTCGGGCTCGCGCCCCGCACCGACGTTGATGTCCCTTCCATCGGCCTCACCTCCGTCCTTTCCGGGGAAGGCGATCGCCCCACCCCCTCCTGCGCCCAGGACGAGGCCCCCTCCGCGGAGCCGGAAATCGAGCACGCGGACTTCGCCCCCAGGCAGCGGCAGTGGGCCCAGGAGACCGGGGCCGAGGCGCGGGTGGACTTCTGGCAGGCCGCCCTGGCCGGGGCCCCGGACCGCCTGGAGCTTCCTACCGACCATCCCCGCCCGGCCCGCCAGGACTTCGGCGCGGCCCTGCTGGCGCTGGCCCTGGATCGGGACCTCCTCGGCGGTCTCGAGGCCCTGGGCCGGCGCCAAGGGACCCCGCTGCACCCGCCCCTGCTGGCCGGGTGGGCGGCCCCCCTCCCCCGGCCATCGGGACAAAAGCACCTGGTCCTGGGCCTGCCCTCCGCCGGGCCCTTCCCCACCGGGATCTAGGGGCTGACCCGC
>CAYSXG010000027.1:0-5376 GCA_964434895.1 uncultured Solibacteraceae bacterium
CCAGCCCTTCGAAGACATCCTCCTCGAAGGCCTTCCACCCGGGGCCGGGGAGCGGGTGCTGGACGTGGGCTGTGGCACGGGGGCCACGACCTTCGCCGCCGCGAGGCGGGTGAGCGCGGGGGGCGGGAGCTGTGTCGGCGTCGACCTTTCGGAACCGATGATCGCCGCCGCGCGAGCCCGCGCCGCAGCGGAGGACGCGCCGGCCAGCTTCCTCCTCGCCGACGCCCAGGCCCACGCCTTCGAGAGCTTCGACAAGATCATTTCCCGCTTTGGCGTCATGTTCTTCCAGGACCCGGTCCAGGCCTTCGCGAACCTGCGGCGGGCGGCGCGGGAGGGCGCCGGGCTCCGCCTCGTCGCTTGGCGAGGCGCCGAGGAGAACCCCTTCATGACCGCGGCCGAGGAGGCCGCGGCGCCGCTCCTGCCGGGCCTCCCCGCCCGCCGGCTCGACGGGCCCGGTCAGTTCGCCTTCGCGGACCGGCGGCGGATGCGCCGCATCCTGGAGCAGGGCGGCTGGTCCGGAATCGAGATCCGCCCCCTGGACGTGGCCTGCGCCTTTCCCGAAAGGGACTTGTTGCACTACCTGACCTGGCTCGGGCCCGTCGGCCGGGCCCTGCAGGAGGCCGAGGACGGGGCCCGCGCGCGGATCCTCGAAAAGGTCCGCGCCGCCTTCGATCCCTACGTGCACGGGGCGGAGGTCCGCTTCGACGCCGCCTGCTGGATGGTGAGCGCCCGGGCCTGATCGCCTCGCTTAAGCCATCAAGCCGCCCCGGCCCCGGGATCCCGGGAGCGGAGCGGCTTGGGGAAAGCAGGGGCCCGTAGGCCCGCGATCAGAACTTCATGCGGATGCCCACCTGCAGTTCACGGGTGTTCTGGGCGGGGATGGTGGCCTTGCCGAAGCCGGGCTTGCGGGTACCGGTCGCGTCGGTGGCGAAGGTGCTGGCGCCGGACTGGCCCGGGAGGCCCTGGCCGATGTTGGCGTCCACGTAGGGGGTCTGCCAGTTGAAGATGTTGTAGACGTCGATGATGCCTTCGATCTGGAGCTTGCCCACCAGCTTGAAGACGCGGCTCAGGCGCAGATCGATCTGCTTCTCGTCGTCCTGGCGGATGGAGTTCCGCGAACCGTAGGCAAGCTTGTTCGCCATGCCGTCGCCGTTGGGAGACCCGTCCGGGGCGCTGCCGGTCGCGGGGGCGGCCGTCTGCTGGGTGAAGGGGGAGTAGGGCAGGCCCGTCTGGTACAGGAAGCGCCAGGAGACCTTGAGGCCCCAGGGGGCCGGGTGGTAGGCCACGGCGTTCAGCACCATGAAGCGGTCGTTGTTGCTGGGCCCGAAGGTGGCGCCGATGCGGTTGGGGTTGGAGGAGAGGGAGGCCCCCAGCTCCGAGTAGGGATCGCCCAGGGAGCCCGAGGACCAGGTGCCCCGCTCGAAGGAGGAGGTGTCCTCGGCCTTGGAGAAGGTGAGGTTGCCCTGGAAGCCGGCGTTCTCGTTCCACTTCTTTTCCACCTTGAAGGTCAGCCCGCGGTAGCGGCCGAAGCCGTCGGTCTTGACCAGGTAGACGTTCCCGAAGCCCGTGGTGGGGTTGTCGGGGTTGAAGGCGCGGGAGCGGAAGTCCAGGTAGCGGCCCCGGACCGTGGCGGAATTGGGACGGAAGAGGCCCCCGCCGCCGGTGCTCCAGCGGTTCAGGTTCGGGTCCGCGTAGCCGTCGTTGTAGGCGGCCGAGGGGCCGAAGCCGTTCACGAGGGCCCCGGCCACGGCGCCCTGGTTCAGGTTGATGTTCTGGAAGTACTGGAGGTGCTCGTAGAGGGTGTAGGTGGCACTGATGCCCACCACCAGGCCGTCCCCGAAGTCATGGTCCGTGCCCAGGCTGGCCTTCTTGGCCAGGGAGAGGTGGCTGTCGGGGTCCCAGATGGAGGTGTCCGTGGCGCCGGCCACCAGGGCGCCCAGGGCCGCGTCCGTGACCTTGACCAGGCCGCTGCCCTGGATCATGGTGCCGGCGGCGATGGGCCCGTTGCCTTGGAAGAGCCCGACGTTGCTGGCGTCCAGAGCCGTGAGGGAGCCGGCGGAGTAGTTGGTGATCAGCTTGCCGTTGCCCGTCATGGTGTTGGAGTGCAGCAGCAGGGGGGTGGGCGAGGAGAAGTAGCCGTAGCCGCCCCTCACGACGGTCTTGCCCTTCCCGTCCACGTCAAAGCTGAAACCGAAGCGGGGGTCCGTGGCGTTGCCGCCGAAACCCTTGTCCAAGCCCTTCAGGCTGGGGTTGGGGAAGGGGTTGTCCGAGAAGGCCTGGGTGGTGTAACGGACGCCGGCGTTGAGGGTCAGGCGCTTGGACAGGAAACCCTGGTACTGGGCGTTGAGGAAGCCAGAGAAGGTGCGGGTCCACATCTGGATGCGCCCTCGGGTGTCGCTCACGGCGCCCGCGTAGCTGATCTTGTCCCCAGCCACCACGGTGTTGTTGGCCCAGTCCGCGGCGGACTTGTAGTCTCCGAACTGGATGAGGCCCTGGCCGTTGTTGAAGAACTGGTTGTCCACGTCGGACTTCACGTAGTCGACGCCGCCCTTGAAGGTCCAGTCCCCGCGGAGCCAGGTGGTGGTGCTCAGCAGCTGGGTGGCGACCTCGTTGCTCTCCCGGGGGGAGGAGGTCTTCGAGCCCAGGTTGAACTGGGCCGGATTCCCGGGGGGGATGAAGAGGCGCACGGCGGGACCGCCGGTGGAATTGCCCCGGAAGGGGCGGCGCTCGTTGGCGATCTGGAGGTGGCTCTCGGTGAAGAGGTTGGGGGTCCAGATGTTGTTGGACTCCAGCACCCAGGACACGGTGCTCAGGCCCGGCGTCGTGAGCAGGAAGCTCTCGGCGTTGTTGGGGCTGTTGCTGGTCTGCAGGAGCACGTCCTTGAGGGAGGTGTAGTTCAGGCGGAGCACGAAGCGGTGGAACTCGTTCAGGTTGTAGTCCAGCCTCCCGAACAGCACCTTGTTATCGCTGTAGAGGTTGTAGGCCCGGGGCAGGGTCCCCGTCAGGGGGTTGCCGAACTCCTGGAGAATGGTGGCCCCGCTTGAGTTGAGGATCACGGAGGCCAGGGGGGAGGTGGAAAGGGCCGTGAAGTCCGCGGTCGTGAAGCCGGCGGCGGAGCTGGTGGTCGCCAGGGGAGGCTGGGCCGTCACGTCCTTCTTGAACTGCTCCCCGCCCAGGAAGAAGAAGAGCTTGTCCTTGACGATGGGGCCGCCGAAGGTGACGCCGATGTTCTTGGAGTCGTTGGTCCGGGTGAGGTTCTTGTCCACGTTGAAGGGATTCGCGGGGGTGGCCAGGGCGCCGGGATCGTAGGGCACGGGCTTGGACTTGGCGGTCCAGCTGTTGCGGCGGAACTCCACGATGGCCGAACCGCCGAAGTCGTTGGTGCCCCCCTTGGTGACGGCGTTGATGCTCGCGCCGGCGCTGCCGTACTGAGCGTCGAAGCCGTTGGTCACGATCTGCAGCTCCCGCACCGTGTCCAGGGCGAAGGTGAAGGGCTGGTAGGCCGCGCCGCGCTGCTCGCCGAAGAAGGCGCTGTTGGTGTTGGCCCCGTCGATCATGATCCCGTTGAAGATCTGGCGGCCGCCTTCGGAAATGAGGCGGGCCGGGGTGCCGGCCCCCGCCACCACGCCCGGGGTCAGGCGGGCCAGGTCCGTGAAGTTGCGGGTCACCAGGGGCACCGCCTCCACCACCTCGGCGTCGATGCTGGCCATGACGTTCACCTGCTTGGTGTCCACGGCCGAGGCTTCCCCGATGATCTCCACGGTGGCGGAGGCCACCTCGCGGTCCAGGTCCATGTTCAGGACCGTGTTCTCGCCGAGGGAGATGCGGGTGTGGCCTTCGGCGCTCTTGAAGCCGGGGGCCTTGACGGAGACCTGGTAGTGGCCCACGGGCACCAGGGGAATGGCGTAGTAGCCCAGGCCGTCCAGTTCGGCGGTGCGGGTGTAGCCGGTCTCCGCGTTCCGGATGGTGACGTGGCCCGCCTGGATGAAGTTGCCGTCCTTGGCGGCCACCACCCCGCGGATGGCGCCGGCGGTTTGGCTGGTCTGAGCGCGGGCCACCATCGCGCAGGCCAAGCCGCTCAGGATTAAGGGAGTCCAACGTCGTGCCATGGCCAACGCTCCTTTAGTTAGGGGTAATAAGTTTGGGGAAAAGTGGGCTTCATCCTAGACCTGCGTCCATGGGAGATCAAACCCAAGTTCAACACTTGGAATTGAAACCGGGGGGCCCGCGGGGTAAACATCCCGCACTCTTCGGGTGAAAAGGGGACCGAATTGAATTTGGTGTAACAAATTTGTCATGGGCCGGGGACCGGGTCCCCCGAGACCCGGTTTCAGATCTGGAGTCGGTCGAGCTGCTCCGGGCGGTCCCGCCAGCCCTCCTCCACGCGGACGTGCAACTCCAGGCGCACCGGGCGCTGGAGGAGCTTCTTCAGCTCCCGCTGGGCGCTCTGGCGGATATCACGGATCATGGCGCCCCCTGCCCCGAGCAGGATCTTCCGGTGGCCCGAGCGCTCCACGAGGATCTGGGCCTGGATGTAGACGCCTTCGGGATCGAGGTCCTCCGGAAAGTCCTCGTGCCCCCCTTCCAGCCAGCGCTCGATGAGCACCGCCGCCCCGTGGGGCACCTCCTCGCGGGTCTTGCGGAGCACCTTTTCCCGGATGAACTCCATGGCCAGGGTGCGCTCGGTCTGGTCGGTGAAGGTGTCGTCCTCAAAGGCCCACACCCCCGCCGGCGCGTCCCGCTCCAGGACGGCCCACAGGGGGTCCAGGTTCTGGGCGGTCTTGGCGCTCACCGGCACGATCTCCGCGAAGGGGAGCAGGTCCTTGTAGACCACCACCTTCTCCAGGAGCCGGCCCTTGGAGAGCAGGTCCACCTTGTTGAGCAGGAGGTAGATCGGGCGCCCGAGCTGGCCCAGTTTCTTGGCCAGCCCCCGCTCCCCGTCCCCGAGGAAGCCGTCGGCGTCCACCACCCACAGGACCAGGTCCGCCTCCTGCAGGGCGTCCTCGATGTGGCGCAGCATGCGCTGGTTCAGCTCGTGCTGGGGCCGGTGCATGCCCGGCGTGTCCAGGAAGGCCAGCTGGACCTCCCCCCGGTTCACCACCCCCAGGATGCGGCCCCGGGTGGTCTGGGGCGTCTGGCTGACCGCCGCCACCTTTTCGCCCACCAGCTGGTTCAGGAGGGTGGACTTGCCGACGTTGGGCAGGCCGATGATGGCCACCGTAGCGAACCTGCGGGTTGAATCCTGCGTCATTCTCATCACCGTCTATCAACGGCTCATCTGCCGTTCTCACAGGTTTCCACGAATCCCCGATCAAGGCCATGGCTGACACGACGGAGGCACCTCAGGGCCTGCCTGGAAAGGGCGTTGTTCCAAGT
>CAYSXG010000027.1:5476-8203 GCA_964434895.1 uncultured Solibacteraceae bacterium
ACCGTTCATCACCGTCTATCACCGGTTCATCTGCCGCTTGCACAGGTTTCCAGGAATCCCGAACCAAGGCCACGGCTGACACGACGGAGGCACCTCAGGGCCTGCCTGGAAAGGGCGTTGTTCCAAGTCATCGGAGGAGCAGATAAAACCGGTGATGAACAGTGATAAACGGTGATGACTTGCGGGCTGGATCCTGCCTCATTCCATCACCGTTCATCACCGTCTATCACCGGTTCATCTGCCGCTTGCACAGGTTTCCAGGAGCGTCCACGGACGAGGCGACGGACCTCCAGCTTTGGGGTCCCGAAATTCAGCAGCAGACATGCCTCCATCGAGGTGGACCGCAAGTAGTTAAGCCCTTGGGCCATGTGCAGTTCGTCCAGCGCCTTCACGGCTTTCAGTTCGACCAGAAGGCGGCCATTCACCACAAAGTCGCAAACAAATTGTCCAACCATCACCCCGTCGTACCAGACTTCGATCCCCTTCTGCCGCTCGAAGGGAACACCCGCCTTGCAAAGCTCATGCGCCAGGGCGTTCTCGTACACCCTTTCCACGAATCCAGGGCCGAGGCCATTGCTGACGCGGTAGGCGCACCCCAGAACCTGCTCGGAAAGGACGTCGTTCAGCGTCATCGGGAAAGTATAAGAAAACCGGTGCTGAACGGTAACGATCACCCGCGGTGGATGCCTCGCTTGGAGGAGCGCACGAAGGCCAGGAGGTAGGCCACCTCGGGCACGGTCCCGAACTCGGCCTCGGCCTGGGCCAGGGCGTCCTCCCGCTGGAGGCCCGAATGGAAGAGGATGCGGTGGGTCTTCTTGAGGACGTCGATCACCTCCGCCGCGAAGCCCTTGCGCTGGAGGCCGATGGTGTTCACGCCGTAGCTCTTGGTCTCCCGGGCGCCGACGGTCTTCATGAAGGGGAGCACGTCCATGGTGGCCACCGTGAAGCCCCCCATGAAGGCGTGGTCGCCCACGCGGCAGAACTGGTGCACCGCGGAAAAGGCCCCCACGTTGCAGCCGTTGCCCACCTCCACGTGGCCCGCCAGGGTGGCGCAGTTGGCGAAGATGTTCTTGTCCCCCACCACGCAGTCGTGGGCCACGTGGGCGCCGGTCATGAGGAAGTTGTCGTCGCCGATGCGGGTGATGCCACCCCCTCCCACCGTGCCCCGATGGAGGGTGACGCCCTCCCGGAACTGGTTGCGGCTCCCCACCACCAGTGTCGTCGGCTCCCCGCGGAACTTGAGGTCCTGGGGCTCCATCCCGATGGAGGTGTGGGGGAAGATCACGTTGTCCTGGCCCAGTTCCGTGTGGGCGCCCAGCACCACGTGGCTGCGCAGCGACGTCCGCGCGCCGACCTTGGCGTTGCCTTCGACGAGGCAGAAGGGGCCCACCACCACGTCCTCCCCCAGCTGGGCCTCCGGAGATACGACGGCGGTGGGATGGATGCGGGGGCTCACTGCCCCTCCTCCGGCGCCAGGTCCTGGAGCATGGACATGAATTCGGCCTCGGCCACCTTCTGGCCGTCGACGAATGCCTCGCCGCGCATCTTGCAGATGCGGCCCTTGTTGCTGAGGACCTTCACCTCCATCACCACCTGGTCCCCGGGCACCACCGGGCGGCGGAACTTCACGCCGTCGATGGACATGAAGTAGATGACCCGGCGCTCCCGGTCCTCGAACTCCTGCATGATGAGGCAGCCCCCGGTCTGGGCCATGGCCTCCACCAGCAGCACGCCGGGGAAGACCGGCCGCTTGGGAAAGTGCCCCTGGAAGACCTGCTCGTTGAAGGTGATGTTCTTCAATCCGCGGATCCACTGCCCCCGCTCGAAGTCGAGCACCCGGTCCACCAGGAGGATGGGGTAGCGGTGGGGCAGCAGGTCCATGATCCCCTGCAGGTCGATGGTCTGGGGCTGTCGGGCTTCGGTCATGCAAGGACTCCAGGGGGCCATTGTGGCATGGAGGCCGGCCCCCGCGCCCCTACAGCGGCTTCACGGTCCGCTCGAAGACCTTGCCTTCGATGAAGATGCCCAGCAGGGCCGAATCGATGCCGCCGCCCATGGCCTCCTCCGTGAGGATGGCCAGGCTCTTCTCCAGGGGCACGGCGGTCTTGTAGGGCCGGTCCCGGGCCGTGAGGGCGTCGAAGACGTCGGCGATGGCCATGGCCTTGCTTTGGGCGGGGATCTCGTCCTCCCGCAGCTGGCGCGGGTAGCCGGTGCCGCTGAGGCGCTCGTGGTGGGCGTAGGCGATCTCCGGAATGCCCCTGAGGTCCCGGGTCCACGGGATCTGCCGCAGGAAGCGGAAGGTGTGGGTGACGTGGCTCTCGATCTCCAGCCTCTCCTCCGGGGACAGGCTGCCCCGCCGGATGCTGAGGCTCACCAGGTGGTTGGGCTCCACCACGGGGACCGGATGCCCCTTCCAGTGGGTCACCTCCAGCTCGCCCAGGAGGCTCAGGCCGTCCGCCACCTCCTGGCTGAGGACCGAGGGCTCGTTGCTGCGGGTCACCAGCTGGATGAGGCGGTCGGTCTCCTCCCGCTCCTCCCTCATGATCTGCTCCCAGCGCCCCGAATCGAAGCGCTCGCCGCCCCGCCAGGTCTGCTCCAGGAGGTCCAGCGCGCGCTCCAGCTCCCGCTGCCGCAGCCGCTGGAGCACCAGGTCCATGACGGTGGAATCCAGCTTCTTGGCCTTCTCCAGCACCTGCTCGCGCACGCCCACCTTGCCGAAATCGTGGA
>CAYSXG010000027.1:8213-13008 GCA_964434895.1 uncultured Solibacteraceae bacterium
CGTCCTGGCAACCCGTCGCATGAGTAGGTAATCGCCGTTCTTGCCTTTCACACAAACTGCGTCTGGCACGCCCACCTGCCCGAAATCTGGGGGCAGCCTGGCGTAGCGTGGCTCCCGCAGCTGGCGGTCGCTGAAGTAGAGGGGGCCGTAGGGCCCGTTGGGGGTGCGGTTCACCGCCTCCGCCAACCCGACGGTGAGATCCGCCACCCGCCCCGAATGACCGCTGGTGACGGGGTCCCGGGACTCGATGGCCGTCACGGAGGCGTTGACGAAGCCCTCGAAGAGCCGCTCGATCTCCTCCCGGAGCTCCGCGTTCTTCACCGACACTCCAGCCTGCCCCGCCAGGCTCTCCGCCATCTTCTGGTGCGTGGCCTGGAAGGGCACCGCGCGCTCGTCCTCCACGCGGTTGATGAACTGGAGCACCCCGAGCACCTCGCCCTCGGTGTCCTTCATGGGGACCACGAGCATGGAGGTGGTGCGGTAGCCCGCCTGGAGATCGAAGCTGTTGTTGAAGTGGTAAGAGGCCTCGGGGGGGATCCCGTAGACGTCGGGGATGTTGAGGGAGTCCCCGGTGGCCGCCACGAAGCCCGCCAGGGTGCTGGTGCTGATGGGCATGCGGAAGCGGTGGTAGGGCAGCTGGACCTTGGCGTTCTGGGTGTGGGCGAAGAGGAGCTCCCGGCGCCCGGCCCCATTGGCGTCGGTGACCAGGTAGATGGAGCCGGCCTCCGCCTCGAGGAGCTCCCGCCCCTGGGTGAGGATCAGGTCCAGCAGCGGTTCGAGGTTTCGCTCGGGTGCCGGTGCCGTCCCCACGCCGGACGGCCTTTCCATGGCCACGTGGTCCCGCAACCTCTCAAAACCGGCCATCAGCAGGGCCGCCGCCCCCGCCTCCCCGGGCCAGACGTCGCAGTGGGCCAGGCTTCCGTGGCCCGGAACCCCGATCACCACGTCCGCGGGGCCCTCGTCCACCCATTCCATCACCCCACGAGCCCCGCGACCGAGGCACCCCTTGAGGGTGTTACGGTGCTCAGGAGCGAGGGCGACGGTGAAACGCACGGATCGGAAGGGTCGGAAGAGGGAGAGGGTGAAGCCATCATATCGGCCTTCCCCCGACCCGGGTGAACTCTGGACCGGGACGGTGGAGCGGCTGGCCTGGGGGGGCCTGGGCCTGGGCCGCACCGGGGACGGCCGCCTGGTGCTGCTGCGGGCCCCCCTGGCCCTCTTTCCCGGGGAGGCGGTGGAGGCGTCCATCCGATGGAAGGCCCGCCACGCGGAGGGGGAGGTCCGAGCCTGGACGGGGACGGATCCCCGCCGGACCGATCCGGGCTGCCCCGTGGCGCAGGCCTGCGGGGGCTGCGATCTGTGGGGGGCCGGCGACCACGCGTCGGAGCTCAAGCGCCAGATGGTGGAGGACCTCTTCCGCCGCCAGCTCCCGGAGCGGCCCTGGCGATGGATCCCCGCCCCGCCCGATGCCCGCCGCCACCGCATCCAGCTCCACTGGGACGGCAAGCGGCTGGGCTTCCACGAGCGGAGGAGCCACCGCGTGGTGCCCGTCGAGGCCTGCCCGGCGGCGGCCGAGGTCCTTTCCGAAGCCATCCCGAGGCTCCGGGAGGCCCTGGAGGCCCGCGTCCTCCCCCAAAAGAACCAGCGCTGGGAATTGGCCACCGGCACCCCCGCGGGCACCGTCGTCCTGGCGGACGGGGAGGGCCGCACCTGGCTCCTGGAGCCCGACGGCTTCAAGCCCTCCTCCGCCCCGGTGCTCCAGCGCTTCGAGGGCTTCGCCCTGCGCCACCGCCCCGGGGGCTTCTTCCAGGTCTGCGCCCCCTGGGCCGTCCGGGCCTTCGGGGACCTGCTGGGGGGCTGGGACCTGCGGGGGGACACCCTCTTCGATCTCTACGGCGGCGTGGGCCTCTTTTCGGCCCTGCTCGGGGAGCGCTTCCGGCACCGGGTGCTGGTGGAGGGGGACGAGGCCGCGGTGGACTGGGCCCGGAAGAACCTGGAGGCCCTTGGCCTGCCCTCGGAGTGCCGGGCCGCGGACCTGGGGGACTGGGTCCCCGAAGGCCTGGGCGGGGCCGGGGACCTGATCCTGCTGGACCCCCCCCGCACGGGCCTGCCCCCCGGACTGGCCGAGCGCCTCCAGGAGGCCGGAGCCCGACGCATGGTGCTGGTGGGCTGCGACGGCGCCGCCTTCTGCCGGGACCTCCGGGCCCTCGCCCCGGCCTGGAACCCCGTCGATCTCGCGGCCCTCGACCTCTTTCCCCTGACCCACCACGTGGAGTGCGTCGCGCTACTGGAAAGGCCCTGAAAACATCAAGACCGCCGGCCCGACCGCCGATCCCATGAGGGGAGGTGGCGTGGCCCGAATCCTCGTCGTCGATGACAGTCGGCACCTGCGGGGCTTCATGCGCCTCTCCCTCCAGCAGGCGGGCCACGAGGCCGAGGAGGTGGAGCCGGCCTCGCTCTACGACGTGCTCTCGACCCTCCACGCCTACCAGCCGGACCTGCTGGTCACGGACTACGAGATGCCGGCCTGCAACGGCGAAACCCTGGTCCGGGCGCTGCGGGAGGACCCCGCCCTCCACCGGCTCCCCATCCTGCTCGTCACCAGCCACAAAGGCCACCGCCTCCAGGAGCGCTTCGAGCACCAGTGGGGGGCCCGGGTCCTCTTCAAGCCCTTCCAGGCCGAGGGCCTCCTTCACGAGGTCCGCGAAGCCCTGGTCCCGTCCCTCCCGCCCCAGAACCCCCTCGCCCATCGCCGCGTCGCGGTGGTGGACGACAGCCGGCTCATGCGCGTGCAGGTGGTCCGCACCCTCGCGGGCCTGGGCTTCGAGGCGGCCAGCGTGGACCCCTCCTCCCTCTTCGAAGTGCTGAAGACCCTCCGGGCCCTGGGTCCCGACGTCCTCATCACCGACTTCTCCATGCCGGAATGTCCGGGGGAGACCCTCATCCGGGCGGTGCGCGGGGATCCCGTCCTGAAGCGGACCCCCATCCTCCTGCTCACCGCCCATCCCGACCCCGAGACCGTCGCGCGCCTGGCCGAACGCTGGTCCGTGCACTGGATGGCCAAGCCCGCCACCCCGGAGGGCCTGCTGGATGCCCTCGGTCGCCTGCCCCCCAGGATCGAGCGCCCCTCCGAAGAACGCCCCCAGGAAGGGCCCTGATCCAGTCCGGCCTACCTTCGGGGCCCGCCCTCGCGCTACGTTAGAGGGTTGGAGTTCCGCATGAATTCGAAACGGGCGCGCCTGGCCGTCTTCCTCACGGTGTTCGTGGACCTGCTGGGGTTCGGCATCGTCATCCCCATCCTGCCCCTCTACGCCAAGGGCATCGCGGCCCACCCCAGCCCCTGGATGGCCGCCGTCAACCAGGCCTTCGGCCTTCAGGATCCCGGCGCCTTCTGGGCCGGGGTGGCCTTCGTCAGCTTCTCCCTCATGCAGTTCCTGGCCACCCCCCTGCTGGGCCGCCTCAGCGACCTGGTGGGCCGCAAGCCGGTGCTCTGGGTCTCCCTGATGGGCAGCGCCCTGGGCTACCTGGTGCTGGCCCTGACGGGGCGCTACGAGTGGGTGCTGGCGGCCCGGATCCTGGACGGCGTCACCGGGGGCAACATCTCCGTGGCCCAGGCGGCCATGGCCGACTGCTCGGCCCCGGAGGAGCGCTCCAAGGTGCTGGGCATGATCGGCGCGGCCTTCGGACTGGGCTTCGTGCTGGGTCCCGCCCTGGCGGGCCTCCTGAGCGGTTCCGGCTTCGGCCGTGCCCTCCTGCTCGAACGCGGCTGGCACCTCCCCTTCTTCGTGGCCGCGGGGCTCTCCCTCCTGGCCTCCCTGATGGTGCTGCTCTACATGCCCGAGACCCTCACGCCGGAGGTCAAGGCCCGGGCCCGGCAGGAGGAGAGCCGGGGCCACGCCCTGATGGTGGCCCTCAAGCGGCCCGGCATGCCGCGGGTGCTCCTCATCGCCCTGCTGGCCATGGCGGGCTTCGCCATGATGGAGGGCACCTTCAGCCTCCTGGCCAACGCCCGCTTCGGCTTTGAGCAGAAGCAGGTGGGCTGGCTCTTCGCCTTCATCGGCGTCCTGATCGTGCTCTACCAGGGCGGCCTGGTGCGGGTGGTGGCCAAGCGCGTCCCCGAGCGGGCCGCCATGGGCCTGGGCCTGACCTGCATGGCCCTCTCCTTGCCCTTCCTGCCCTCGGTGGCCTGGAAGTGGCCCTTCCTCCTGCTGCTGGTGCCCATGGCCTGGGGCAACGGCATGAACGCCACCGCCACCCACGCCCTGGCCAGCCGCCTCACCCCCGCCGAGGACCAGGGGGGCCTCTTCGGGGCCCTCAACGCCATGCAGGGCCTGGGGCGCATCCTGGGTCCCTTCGTCGGCACCTTCACCTTCGCCCGCTTCGGGCCCGCGGCCCCCTACCGCGTGGCCACCAGCTGCATGGCCCTGGCCCTGGTCCTGGCCCTCAGCCTGCGGCCCCGGAGCAGCGCGGCCTGACGAAGCCCTCAGCCTCGGATCTCCGGCTCCACGAGCTGGGCGAGCAGGGCGAGGGACTCCTGCCATCCGAGGTAGCAGGCCTCCGGGGGGATGGCCTCGGGAATGCCTTCCTGCACGATGCTCAGCTCGGTCCCGCAGAAGACCGGCCGCAGGACCACCGTCGTCTCCATCCGCCCGGGCAGGTTCGGATCGTCGAAAACGTCCGTGTGGCGGATGCGCTCGTAAGAGGGTGTCTGCAAATCAGGCGACCTCGCGACGTCGGCCAGCCGCGTGATCCAGCAAGGAGACGGCCGCAGGGCAACGTGGTTCGTTGTTCAAGG
>CAYSXG010000028.1:0-13007 GCA_964434895.1 uncultured Solibacteraceae bacterium
AGGTCCTATTCAACCCGCCGTGGAAGGAGGATTCGCGTTGGGCCCGGAGCCGGAATCCGAAAGGGTGATGGAGATGGAGGTGTAGCTCAGGCTGAGGAGATTGGCTCCGGCCTGCCCGGACCCGGTCCCGTTGGCCGGCGCCTGGGCCTGGCCCCCGTGATGGTGGTGGCGATGGCGGTGGTGGGCGCCCAGGGCCTGGGCGTCCTGCTGAAGGGTCGCGAAGGCCTGCTTGGCCGCATCGAGGTCCCCGGCTTGCAGGGCCTGGCCCAGGGCCGCGAGGTCCTGGGAAAAGGACCCGGAGGCTCCGCCGGGGTTCGCGGCAGGGCTGGGGCTTCGGGCCTGGAGGTGCTGCTGGACGGCCGCGAAGGCCTTCTGGGCCCCCGCCACGTCACCGGAGAGCAGGGACTGGGCCAGGTCCTTGAAAGGAGTGGGCCCGAGCTGGACCTGGCCACCCAGGAACTGCGCCTGCAGCGAAAGGCTCACCTGGTCCAGGGTGCCGGAACCCTCCCGGTCCCGGCCCGCGTCCGCGCACCCGGCGCGTTCGCATTGGGCCTGATAGAACAGGGCCTGGACGCTGGAAATACCCACGGGCGGGACGCTCATGACCCCCTCCTGCCAGGAAAAATGAGCACGGCTCGCCGTCCCATGAGCAACATCGCTGCCAGGCCCCGCTGGGCAGGGAAGGCCAGGGCCTTCAGGAAAGAGCGGCCCGGAGACCGAACCGCTCAGAGGAGCGTGATCTCGCCCCGGCCCGCCAGGATCTGCCATTCGGCGTCCTCCAGGGCCTCGAAGGGCTCCGGGTCCGCTCCCGTGTAGGCGAGGCTGGCCACGGAGACGCGAATGCGCAGGCCCCGGCCCTGGAGCTCCTCCAGCAGGGAGCGGGCCAGGGGGTCCTCCAGCAGCTCCAGGGCCTCGTGGGCCAGGCCCACCCAGGGCACGGCCTCCAGGCGCCGCAGGAGGTCCAGCAGGGGACGGCGCCCCAGGGCCCGGTCCCCCGGGGCGAAGGCGCTGCGCAGGAGCATCAGGGGGCGCGGCGGGGGAGGCGTCCAGGGGGCCGGGCTCAGGATGGGAGCCGGGGCCGGCGCGGGGGCGGGCTCCGCGGGCCTCGGCCCCGGTGCGATCTCGATCTCCCAGGGGCGCTGCTCCCGCAGCACCCGGGCGGCGCGCCCCTCCTTGGCCAGGAAGCGCAGCACGTTGTGGCGCACCGTTTCGTCCTCGCCGGTGGCGCGGATGGTGGTCCCGGGATGCTCCGTCAGGGCCTTCCGAAGCTCCACCAGGGCTTGGAAGGCCGTGACATCGAGGAGTTCCAAGGAGAGGATGCTCATGGGATAGGGGAATTTAATCACCGATGCTCCCGGACGCGCAGGAATTCAAGACGTGGCTCATGGAGGAGGCCGAGGCCCAGGGATTCGTCCGCGTGGGCCTCGCCTCCTGCGAACCCTTCGAGGCGGAGCGGGAGCGGCTGGAGCGGTGGTTCGCCGCAGGCTCGGCCCACCACCTGCCCTACCTGGACCCCGGCGCCCTGCTGGACCCCCAGCGGGTCCTCGAAGGGGCCCGCACGGCCCTGGTGGGCTTCTTCCCTTACGCCCGACCGGGCGCGGTCCCCGGGGCCGCACCTGGCTCCCTGCGCCTGAGCCGCTACCTGTGGGGCCGGGACTACCACATGATCCTCAAGCCCCGCCTCGGCCGCATCCTGGAGGCCGCCCGGGCGCGCTGGCCGGGCCTCGAAGGGCGGGTCTGCGTGGACACGGCCCCCCTGATGGAGCGCCAGATGGCCGCCCGGGCGGGCCTGGGCTGGCAGGGCAAGCACACCCTGCTCATCGCCGGAAAGGGCGGTTCCTGGGGCTTCCTGGGCGTGCTGCTGCTCTCCGTGGACCTGCCCCTGGACCCGCCCTTCGGGACCGAGCACTGCGGCACCTGCACCCGCTGCCTGGAGGCCTGCCCCACCGGGGCCATCACGCCATTCCGCGTGGACCCCAACCGCTGCCTCACCACCTATACCCTGGAGACCGAAGCGGAGCCTCCGCCGGAGGTGGCCGAGGCCCTGGCCCGCACCCGCTGGGCCGCCGGCTGCGACGTCTGCCAGGAGGTCTGCCCCTGGAACGCCGCGCCCCTCTGGGGAGACGAAGGTATCTGGGGCGGGCCGAGCCCCCTCCACACGCGCCCGGCGGAGGAGCTCCTCCTGGGGGCGGCCCAGTGGCGCAAGCACACCCGCCAGACGGCCCTGAGGCGGGTGAGGGACCGCCACTGGCGGAGAACGCTCAGGATCATCCTGGGGCACCCCGAATAATAAATTTATTTATTCAATCACTGTGGCAAATGGGTCATCAGCTGACCAGGTTCATTTCCTTGACGAAGCCCTTCTCCCGCAACCGGACCGCCTCATGGTAGGCGGAGATCACGGCGGCCCGGGTTTTGAAGTAGGAGGCCTCGGTGACTTTCGTCGTGAAGGTCAGGGTCACGTTGAGGAGGATGCCGCCATCCGGGGAGGGGAGGGGAGGGTTCATCTGGACCTGCGGAAGGATGATCGTCGAGGAACTCTCCTCCCGGATGCGCTTCGCGAGGGCTTCGGCCCAGGCCTTCAACAGGGGGACGGCCCGAATAGCATCCTCCAACCTGTCCAGGCTGACCCGCCCGTAGAGGGTGAACATCATGCGCATCTGGGGGGGATCGAAGACGTGGTTCACGAAGCCCGACACGGCGGCGATGTGCTCGAATTCCTTCAGAAGGGCCCCCAGCTTCGAGCTGGGTCGATGAAGGGCGTCCTTATTCATATTCATATCGATACCCTCGATTTCTGGCCGCAGGGGCCAAAGGGCTCGCGCGTCGGCCCGATTCCAGCGCAATATCCCAGGAATTGGACTGGGCCACGAGCGTGCTGGGGGCGACCCGCGCCCCCTAGAGACCTGCACCTTTCTTCAACCGAAGGTGGATCCTCACCACCTTTAAGATGGATACATTCATGTCCAAGCCGCCAACTAGGTAACCAAAAAAAGCGTCCAAATCGTCCACTACCCACTATAGGCAAATTTTCAGTCACGAATATGAAATTTAAGTTTTTTTTGAAAATAAAAATATTATTTTTACTAATTAATCAAAACCTCCACCCTGGAAGATGCCCCTATAACCTCGCTCAAGCCCCCCCCCGAGGGGCCCCATCCCCTCCGGACGCCTGGCCACCGGGACCATTTCTTGTTGGAACCCCCGTCGCTTTTCCCTATAAACGAAGTTCACCTTTTCCCGGGGGAGACCCTATCGATGCCCATGAAGCACTTCACGATTTCGGACGCGGCCGCGCTGTATGGCGTGAAGGAATGGGGCAACGGGTACTTCGAGATCAACGCCCGGGGACACTTGGAGGTGCGTCCCACCCAGGACGAGAACCTCACGGCGGACGTCTATGAAATCGTCCAGGCCCTGCGCAAGAAGGGCATCCGCACCCCCATCAACCTGCGCTTCCCCCAGATCCTGAAGGACCGGGTGGAGGAGATCAACGAGGCCTTCCGCAAGTCCATCCGGGAATTCGACTACGAGGGAGGTAACCAGGGAATTATCCCGGTGGAGTACATCAGGATCAAGGAAGTGGTGGGGGCGGTGGTCCGGGCCGGGAACAAGTACCACTACGGCCTCGAGGCGGTCTCCAAGCCCGAGCTGATGCTCGCCCTCTCCATGGACCGCCACGAGGAGGCCCTCATCCTCTCCAACGGCTACAAGGACGAGAGCTTCATCCGCATGGCCCTGCTGGCCCTCAAGGCCGGGCGCAACGTGCTCATCACCGTGGAGAAGATGACGGAGCTGCCCCTCATCCTGAAGGTGGCCAAGGAACTGAAGGTGCAGCCCCTCCTGGGCCTGCGGGCCAAGCTGAACTCCTCGGGCAGCGGCAAGTGGGAGAGCAGCGCCGGGGACCATGCCAAGTTCGGCCTCACCACCCGGGAGATCCTCGAGGCCATCGAGACCCTGGAGCGGCGGGACATGATGGACTCCATCCAGGAGCTGCACTTCCACATCGGGTCCCAGATCACGGACATCCGCAAGGTGAAGGCCGCCATGAAGGAGGCCACGCGCATCTACGCCAAGCTGCGGAAGATGGGAGTGCCCATCCGCTACATGAACGTGGGCGGGGGCCTGGGCGTGGACTACGACGGGTCCAAGACCACCTTCGCCAGCTCCATGAACTACACGCCTTCGGAGTACGCCGCGGACGTGGTGTACACCACCAAGGACATCTGCGCCCAGGAGCAGGTGCCCATGCCGGACCTGCTCAGCGAATCCGGCCGGGCCATCGTGGCCTACCACCAGGTGCTGGTGGTGGACATCATCGGCCTCATCGACACCACCCACACCAAGTACAAGGTGGAGCTGGGGGGCAAGGAGCCCCAGATCCTCAAGGAACTGGCCTACACCCGCGACAACATCTCGCTGAAGAACTACCGGGAGATGTACCACGACGCCATCACCCAGAAGGACGAGATGCTCACGCTCTTCAACCTGGGCTACCTGGGCCTGGAGGACAGGGCCAAGGGAGAGATCCTTTTCTGGGAGGTCTGCCGCAAGCTGGACCGCATCCTGTCCAGCAAGACCCTCAAGTACATCCCCGAGGAGTTCCAGGACCTGCACAAGGGCCTGGCGGACAAACTCATCGGCAACTTCAGCGTGTTCCAGAGCATGCCGGACCACTGGGCCATCGACCAGCTCTTCCCCGCCATGCCCATCCACCGCCTGAAGGAGCGGCCCACCCTCAAGACCACGCTGTGCGACATCACCTGCGACAGCGACGGCAAGGTGGACAAGTTCACGGACCTCAAGGACGTCAAGGACGACATCCCCCTCCACGAGCCCCGGGCCAACGAGCCCTACTACGTGGCCTTCTTCCTCACGGGGGCCTACCAGGACATCCTGGGCATGCGCCACAACCTCTTCGGCGCCCCCAACGAGGCCCACATCGTGGTGGACGAGGACGAGAGCTTCCGCATCCAGCACCTCGTCTCCGCCGACACCATCGACGACATGCTGCGCACGGTGCACTACGACCCGGACCAGCTCATCGCCGCACCCCACGCCAAGCGCAAGGCCGGCGCCCAGAAGGACGCGGTGGAGGCCCTGAAGACGCTCCTGACGGAGCAGCGCAAGCTGCACACGTACCTGGAGATGTGACCGGTCCTAAAAGGCGCTTAAACCGCTCCGGGAACCGGCCCTCTCTAGTGGGAGGAGGTACCATGCGCGGACTCGGGATCCTATTATCCATCGGCCTTCTGCTGGGCTGCGGCGGTGGGGGCGTCGCCGGGGGGGGCACCTCCTCCGGAGGCGGCACCGGCGGCGTGAATCCGCCCCCGTCCTCGGATGCCTTCGCGCAGGTCACGTCCACCATCCAGGCGGCCCAGCCCCAGTTCCCCGGGGGCCTTTGCGTGGAGGTGATGACCCCCGAGGGCGTGGTGTACTCCAAGGGCTTCGGTTCCTTCACCAACCAGACCTACGCGGCGGTGGCCTCCTCCTCGAAGATGGTCTCGGGCACGCTGATCCTCCGGCTCGTGGATCGGGGCCTGCTCAGCCTGGACACCCGGACCAAGGACGTGCTGAAGGACCGGGACGGCCAACCCTGGAGCGGCAACATGGGGGAGATCCGCCTCCGGCAGCTGCTCTCCTTCACCAGCGGCATCCACGGGGACGTGGCCTCCTCCGAGGGCAGCGACATCACCCTGGCCGAAGCGGTGGAGCGGATCTACGAGGACCAGCGTGCCACCGCCTCCGCCCCCGGGAGCTACTTCTACTACGGCAGCACCCACCTCCGCATCGCCGCGCGCATGGCGGAAGTGGTCACCGGCAAGGCCTGGCGCCAGGTCTTCGACGAGGGCCTGCGGGTGCCCCTGGGATGGGGGATCGCCAGCTCCTACGGCGGCGGCGGCAACCCCAATCCCGCCGGCAGCCTGGCCTGCACGGGCCAGGAGTACACCCGCTTCCTGATGATGCAGCTGCGCAAGGGACTCGACGGATCGAACCGCCTCCTCTCCGAATCCATCATCGACCAGCAGCGCCAGGACGCCTTCGGGCCCTCCACCACCCTCGCCTTCACCCCCTACGCCGCCACCCCGCGCACCAACCACTACGGCTTCGGCAACTGGGTGGAGACCCAGGACGGCCGCGCCCCCTCCGCCTCCGATCCCATCGAGCGGGTGTCCAGCACCGGCAAATTCGGATGGGCCCCGTGGGTGGAGATCGGGAACGGCCAGAACTGGGCCGCCGTGATCATGTGCCAGCAGCTGGACCTCCCCCTGGCCTACCTCCCCTCGGAGAACCTCAAGCTGGCCCTGGCCCCCCTCATCGCCGCGGCCCTGGCCCAGCATCCCCCGGTGGTTCGTCCGGTCCCCTGAGCGAATCGGAAGCGATCGAAGGGCCTTCGGGCCCTTTTTCGCGTTCGTCGGTAAACGCTTGGTATCTTCGGGCGTAGAGCAACTGCTTTCCCGGCACACCGCTCAACCCCACCGGAGTTCTCGAGATGCGCCCACCCGAACACCTGATCCATGCGAAGAAGACCTGGCTGGTTTCCCTCCTCTTCCCCCTGGCCCTGGCCTGCGGGGGCGGCGGCGGCAGCAATTCCAACCCCAATCCCAACCCCACCCCCATGCCCGGCCGCGTGGTGTCCATCTCCCCCATGAGCGCCGAGCTGGCTCCCGGCCAGTCCCAGACCTTCACCGCCGCGGTGAACGGCGCTCCGAGCAGCGCCGTGACCTGGAGCGTGGTGGAGCCCGGGGGCGGCACCGTCAACGGCGGCGCCTACACCGCCCCGACGGCCAAGGCCGTCTACCACGTGCGGGCCACCAGCAGCGACGACCCCACGAAGTACGCGGAGGCCACGGTCACCGTCGCCCAGCTCTTCGGCGTCCTCGAAGGCAGCACCGCCAAGGACATCCAGGGCCAGGACGCCTCCGGTCAGACCAAGAGCCTCTACGGCCTGAAGCCCAAGGTCATCTGGCTGAACATCGCCACCATGTGGTGCGGCCCCTGCAAGGCCGAGGCCCCCCAGGTCCAGGCCATCTACGACCAGTACAAGGGCCAGGGGCTGGAGGTCTTCCAGGTCCTCTCCCAGAACGAGTCCGGGGCCAACCCCGCCGCGGCGGACCTGCAGCGCTGGGCCAGCACCTACGGGTCCACCTTCACCCTCATCAACGACCCCGGCCAGGCCCTCAACAGCTGGAACTGCGAGTTCATCCCCACCAACGTCCTCATCGACAAGAAGGGGGTCATCCGGTACCGGGCCTACGGCTTCACCGAGGCCGACGTCCGCAGCCGCATCACGGCCCTCCTGGCGGAGGCCCCGGGACAGGCCGGGCCCGGCCCCCAGTGGGCCCCGCCACCCGAACCCCCCCGCGACGTCCCGGCGGGCTCCCCGAGCCTCCCTGGCGGCCCTGTCTCGACCCCCCGGAGTCCCATGATCCCCCTTCTTCCCGGCCTCGGCCTGGCCGCCCTCCTCTCCCTTCCGCCCGCCCCGGGCCCCGTCCAGGACTTCACGCTCCGCAAGCTCGACGGCTCCTCCTTCCAGCTCAAGGGGGCCCTGGGCAAGCAGGTCGTCCTGATCGATTTCTGGGCCACCTGGTGCCCCCCCTGCGTGAGCGGCCTGAAAAAGCTCCAGGCCATCCACGAGAAGTACCCCGACGTCCTGGTGCTGGCCGTTTCCGTGGACGAGGCCCGGGCCCTCTCCAAGGTGGACCAGTTCATCCAGAGCAAGGGCTACACCTTCACGGTCCTGCTGGACCCCGAAAGCCAGGTGGCCCGTCGCTTCAACCCGAGCCTGGCGGTGCCCTTCACCCTCATCCTCGATCGCCGGGGCGAGATCGCCTACACCCACAGCGGCTACGTGCCCGGGGACGAGCAGGAGGTCATGAAGACCCTGGACGCCCTCCGCCCATGAAGCGCGCCGCACTCGCCCTGCTCGCCCTCCTCGCCCCGGCCTCGCTGCGGGCCCAGGATCCCTGGTCCCTCAGCTTCGGAGGCTCCCTGGACCTGCTGGTCCAGAAGAACCATCTCGCCGAGGACGAGAACCAGTACCAGCACGCCCTGAACCTGGTCGGCGACTGGGGCCCCTTTTCGGCCTCCTTCACGCTCCGGGGCGTCAACTTCTACAAGCAGCAGCCCAACCTCACCCTCGAGAAGTCCGACTGGTCCCTCTACCGGAAGAACCTCCGCTACAGCCAGGACGGCCTCAGCATCCAGGGCGGGGACTTCTACGCGGCCCTGGGCCAGGGCCTGGTGCTCTCGGTCCTCCCCAACGACAAGACCCTCCGGGAGCGGAGCATCGACGGCGCCGAGGTCCAATGGGAGCGCGGGCCCTTCCAGGCCCGGGCCCTGACGGGCTCCGTCACCACCGAGGTGAAGGACGAGGAGTGGCGGGTCCAGGGGGCCGAAGCCTCCCTGGAATTCCTTCCGGGCAACCGCGTCGGCCTGCGCAGCGCCACCGTCCGGGACGTGCGCTCCTACCTCCAGCTGGGGGAGCGCACCACCTCTTCCTTCAGCCTGAGCGGGGCGCGCCTGCCGGGAGGTTTGGGCTACTACCTGGAGGCGGGCCGCCTGGCCTTCCAGAGGCCGGACCTGGAGGAGGGGCGCGGCCTCTACGCCAACCTCAGCCTCCGCCGGGGCCCCTTCTACGGCCTGCTGGAGCACAAGCGCTACAAGAACTTCGACAACGAGCTGAACAACCCGCCCCTGGCGGACAAGGACGACGAGCTGAACCAGCTCCAGGACGGGGAGGCCACGCGGCTCTACCTCAGCTACGCCCTCGGGGGGAGGAACGTGACGGTCTTCGCCAGCACGGGCCCCGTGCGGGAGGGCCTGCTATCGGGCCACCAGGTCCAGGGCGGCTTCACGGCGGAGGAGCTCTTCGGGGACCGGCTCACGGCCTCCCTCTCCTGGTTCCAGAAGACCCTGGCCTACCCCGTGAAGAAGGTCGACGCCTCCCTCATCTACCGCTTCACGCCGCTGTGGAGCGCGGAGTGGGTCCTTCGGGACAAGCGCTACGACACCCAGGGCTTCCTCTTCCACGAGCAGGACCAGACCTACCAGGTGGCCCGCTCCAAATGGGGCGCGCTCTACTTCATGCGCCAGTACTCCGAGGCCCTGGTCTTCGACGCCCACGTGCTCTACAGCGGCGGCCTGCGCCTCCAGCTCCCCCGGGACGCCTACCTGGACCTCTCCGGGGGACGCCAACGGGGAGGCCAGGTCTGCGCCGGCGGCCAGTGCATCTTCCTGCCCCCCTTCCGAGGCTGGAAGGCTATGGTGCACCTGCCCTTCCGCTGGCGGAGCCGGAGCTAGGGAGATGGCCTTGGAACCCGCGGGATCGGACGAGGCTCCCGGACGTGAGCTGAAAAATTTTCCGAGGTTATCACTGTCCATCCCCGCTCATCACCGGTTCAAGAACCGAAGGAAACCCGTGATGGACGGGGATGAACGGCGATGAAAGGGCGAGGCTCGGCTTCCGACCATCCCCCTCACTCGTAGCGGGGCTCGGGGCGGCCCTTCCAGAGCCAGATGAGGTAGTCCACGTTCTTGGGCTCGCCGCCCAGGGCCTTGAGGCGGGTCATGCACTGGCCACGGTGGTGCTGGGTGTGCAGGGCCACCTGGGTCAGGGCCTCGGCGGCGCTGACGACGCAGGGGGGATCCGGAAACCAGGGGATGGTCACCGGGCGCCGGAGCCCCGCCTCGTCCAGGGAATCCAGCAGGGCCTTCGTCCGATCGTGGGAGCGGCGTAGCCCCTCCCGCAGCGCCTCGAAGGACTTGAGGGGCTCGTCCAGCCAGGGGGGCCGCACCTCCCCCCGCAGGATCCGGTCCCAGGGCAGGGCGTGCTCCCCCTGGAGCACTTCCAGGAAGAAGGCGTGGGTGGCGGCGAAGTGGGATACCCGCTCCCGCAGCTCCTCCGAGTCCCGGGCCGGGGACTTGCCCCAGGCGTGGAAGAAGACCGCGTCCGCCCAGGCCCCGTGGGCCGCGAGATCTCGTAGGTGCTCCATCAGGTCTCCTCCGCGGCTTCGAGTATGGCCGGACCCCGGTGGCCGAGACCCCCCTCCCCCCGGAAAAAGCGCGGGTCCGGCGCTCCTTCGGGGCCGTAGCAGGGGGAGAAATGCAAAGGGGCCGAGGCGCTGCGCGGTTCCAGCGGCAGGCGCAGGGTGAAGCAGGTGCCCCGCCCCTCGACGCTCTCCACCTCGATGCTCCCTCCCAGCAGCTGGCAGAGCCTTTGGCTCAGGGTGAGGCCCAGGCCCATCCCCCCGTAGCGGCGCGTGCTGGACTCGTCCGCCTGGGTGAACTCCTGGAAGATCCGGCCCGCCTGCTCCGGGGCCATGCCGATGCCCGTATCCCGCACCTCCAGGCGCACGCGCTCCCCCTCCCGCCGGGCCCTCACGTCCACGCTCCCGTCCCGGGTGAATTTCACGGCGTTCTCCAGCAGGTTGTGGAGGATCAGGGCCAGCTTCTTCGGGTCCGTGCGGAAGCCTTCGAGGCCCCCCCCCACGTCGCAGACCAGGCGATTCCCCTGGGCTTCGGCCCGGGGACGGAGGACCTCGAAGGCCCCGGAAACCAAGGCCTGAAGGTCCACCCCTTCGGGGCCCACGGCCATCCTGCCCGTCTCGATCCGCGAAAGGTCCAGGATGCCGTCGATGAGGCCCAGCAGGTGCTTGCCGGCCCCGTGGATCCTCTGGATATCCGGCAGGAGGTGGGGCAGTCCCTCGTCCTCGGCGTCCTTGTGCAGCAATTCGCTGTAGAGCAGGACGGCGTTCAAGGGGGTGCGCAGCTCGTGGCTCATGTTGGCCAGGAAGGCGCTCTTGGCCCGGGAGGCGTCCTCGGCGCGGTTCTTCGCCCCCCGCAGCTCGGTGTTCACGCGGGTCAGCTCCTCCGTGCGGGCGGCCACCTGGTCCTCCAGGCGGTTCTGGTGGTCCAGCAGCCGCAGGTCCCGCTCCTGGACCGCGCCGATCATGCGGTTGAAGCCCTCCCCGAGGCGGAAGATCTCCAGGCTGCCCTCCTCCGGCCTCACCCTCACGCGGTAGTCCTGCTCCTCCTCCACGCTCTGGACCATCCCCACCAGGCGGATGAGGGGGTCCGACAGGGTGCGCTGGAGGCGCAGGGCCAGCAGGAGCACCAGGCCGAAGACCACCGCCAGGATGACCCCCTGCACCTTGAGGGTGGAGAGCACGCGAGGCCACAGCTCCTCCATGCTGCCCCGGAGGTAGATGTAGTTCCCCACCCCGTCCCCCACCTCGTTCTTGGAGAAGAGGTCGATGACCCCCCCGCCGATGCGGATGGACGGGGAGCCGGCCGGGGGGAGGGGCGGAAAGTCCCGGGGCTGGAGGTCGTGGGGATAGACCGCGTAGACCTGCCCGCGAGGGGAATAGAGGGCCGCCCGCTGCACCCGCCGGGAGGCCTTCAGGTTCGCCAGCTCCACACCGGCCCCCACCCGGTCCTCGAAGGCCATGGCCAGGCCCGCGGAAAAGCCCACCACCTCCGCCTGGGCCTGGAGCTCCTGCACGATGGAACGGCGGACGGCGAAGTACTCCAGGGTGGCCGAGGCCGCCCCCCCCAGCACCAGCGCCACGGCGGTGACCGCCCCCATCAGGAGGGTCAGCTTGCGGGAAAGCGGGGTCAGCGCCATAGGCTCGTTTCGGCCCCTTTCCCCGGGGCGTGAAGCCTGGCGCCATCACCGGCCTCCTAGGAACGCCGCTCCATCTTTCGCCGGATGAGGACCCGGGCTAGCTCCGCCAGGCCCTTCCGGTCGTGGGCGTTCTGGCGGAAGGTGCGGCGGGAACCCAGGCGCTCCAGCTCCCCTTCGGAGTAGTCCTGGCCCGTGATGACCACCACGGGGATGTCCTGCCAGGCCTCCCTCGACTGGAGCACGTCCATGAAGGCGAAGCCGTCCATGCCCGGGAGCATGAGGTCCAGCAGGACCAGGTCCGGCTGATGGAATTCCAGGGCCGCCAGGGCCAGCTCCCCGGAGCCCGCGCGCACCACCTCCCAGCCCTGGCGCCGGGACAGGCCCTCGTAGGCGTCGAGGGTGGCGGGGTCGTCCTCCACCACCAGCACTTGCGGGGGCTGGGCCCTCCCGCGGATCTCGTGCAGCTCCAGGACCCGGGCCACCTCCGCGCGGTCCACGGGCTTGTGCACGAATTCGGAAACCACCAGGGCGTAGCCCCGCTCGTGGCCCTCGGTGAAGACCAGGAGCACCATGGGGATGGCCCGCAGGGCCGGGTCCGCCTTGATGCGGGCCAGCATGCTCCATCCGTGGGAGCCCTCCATGCTGAGGTCCAGCACCACGAGGTCGGCGTGCAGCTTTTCCGCCAGGTCCAGGCCCTCGCTGGCCCCCGACGCGCCGGCCACCCAGTAGCCGTCCCGGGAGAGGAGGCGGGAGAACTGGTCCCGGATGGTGGGATCGTCGTCCACCACCAGCACCTTGGCCCGGCGGCCCTCCCCTTGCAGCGGGGCCGGCAGGGGGCGGGCCGCCTCGGTCCCCTCCTGGGGGTGCAGGGGCAGTTCCAGGAGGAAGGCCGTGCCCTCCCCTTCCCGGCTGGACACCGTGATCCCTCCCCCCATGAGCCGGGCCAGGCGCTGGCTGATGGTGAGGCCCAGCCCCGTCCCTCCGTAGCGGGGCCCGATGCTGGCGTCCGCCTGGACGAATTCCTGGAAGAGGGCCGCCACCTGGGCGGGGTTCATGCCGATGCCCGTATCGCGCACCTCCAGGTGCAGGCGCTCCCCGGCCCGGCTTCCCCTCAGCGTGATGGCGCCCCGCTCCGTGAACTTCGCGGCGTTGCTCACGAGGTTGAAGATGATCTGGCGCAGCTTGGTGGCGTCGGAGCGGAGGGGGCCGAGGGCGGGGTCCAGCTCCACCTCCAGTCGGTTCCCCTTGGCCCGCACCAGGGGCTCCACCACCTCCCTCACTTCGCCCACGAGGTCCGGCAGGGAGACCTCCTCCAGCAGGAGGGTCATCTTGCCCGCCTCGATCTTGGAGAGGTCCAGGATGTCGTTGATGAGGGAGAGCA
>CAYSXG010000029.1:0-12994 GCA_964434895.1 uncultured Solibacteraceae bacterium
CCCCCTCCCCCACGGGGATGCTCCACATCGGTGGGGTCCGCACGGCCCTGTTCTGCTGGCTCTTCGCCCGCCAGCAGCAGGGGCGCTTCATCCTGCGCATCGAGGACACGGACCTCAGCCGTTCCACGGACGAAAACATCCGCATCATCGAGGACGGCATGGCCTGGTGCGGCCTGGACGGGAACGAGGGACCCATCCCCGGCGATCCCCAAAGCTGGAAGGGCCCCCACGGCCCCTACCGCCAGATGCAGCGCATGGACCTCTACCGGACCAAGATCCAGGAGCTCCTGGGCAAGGGCCTGGCCTACCGCTGCCGTTGCTCCAAGGAGGACCTGGAGGCCCGGCGATCGGAGGTGGAGGCCGCCGGCAAGGTCTTCCAGTACAACCGGGGCCTCGACGCGGGGCGGGGCTGCGAGGGCCGCCACCACGACGATTCGGAACCCGCGGCCATCCGCTTCCGTATGCCGGCGGAGGGGGACATCCTGCTGCGGGACCTGGTCAAGGGGGAGATCCGCTTCCCCGCCGAGAGCCTGGACGACTGGATCATCGCCCGCTCGTCGGACACCCCGGGCGAGATCGGGGTCCCCACCTACAACTTCTGCGTGGTGGTGGACGACACCCACATGGAGGTCACCCACGTCATCCGAGGCGACGACCACGTGAACAACACCCCGAAGCAGATCCCGCTCTTCGCGGCCTTCGGCTACGAACTGCCCGCCTTCGCCCACGTCCCCATGATCCTCGGGAAGGACGGGGCCAAGCTCAGCAAGCGGCACGGGGCCACCAGCATCACCGAATACCAGGCCATGGGTTTTTTGCCTGCCGCCGTGCGGCTCGCCCTGGCCCGGTTGTCCTGGACCCCCAAGATCGACGGCCAGGCCCCGGAGACCGCGGAGGAGGAGCTGCTCACGGACGAGGAGATGATCCGTCTCTTCGACCTCGGGGATCTGCAGAAGAGCGCCGCCCGCTTCGATATGGACAAACTGGCCTGGATGAACCAGAAGCTCATCCAGCGGGCCGCGTGGCAGGAGCTGGAGCCCCATCTCCGGCCCTTCGTCCCTGCGGCTTGGGACCAGAAATCCGAGGCCTGGCGCGAATGCGCCATCAAGGCCACCCAGAAGGGCAAGAGCCTGAAGGAGATGGCCGGCTTCCTGGAGTTCTGCTGGGCTCCGCCCGAGGAATTCGATTCCGCCGCCGTGGGCAAGCACCTGACCGAGGCCGTGAAGCCGGCTCTGAAGGAGGTCTGCGGCCTGGAGGACTACGCCCACGAGGCCCTGGAGCAGGCCTTCAATGGGATCCTCGAGCGCCATCAGCTCAAGCTCAAGGACCTGGCCCAGGCCCTGCGGGTGGCCCTCTGCGGCCGGACCGTCAGCCCCCCCATCTTCGATACCCTCTTCCTCCTGGGCCGGGAGGAGGTGGCGGCGCGCGTAGGGAAGTGGGTCTGATGGATCTCCAGGAATTCACCGAGATCACCCTGGCGGTGGCCGAGGAACACGGCATCGGGCTCTATGCCCCCACCCTCATCGTCCAGGGGCAGGTGCAGGTGATCCAGGGCATCCCGCCGGAGGTGGACCATCGGGAGGCCCTCCAACAGGTGGTCCGCCGGCAGGGGCTGGAGGACCGGGAATTCTTTTTTGGCGTCCGTTCCGGGCCCCAGGAGATCACCACCGGGCACCACACCCTCGAAGGCATGGCCTTCATGAGGATCTCCGGGCTCCATCAGGGGTTCATGGTGTCCAAGCTGGAGATCTGTCCCTGGTGGGGGGGCGATCCCGACGTGTCCCACTGAACGCACCCGAATCCCTTTGGAGCGCCCCATGCCTCAGGAACAGCCCGGTCCCGGAATCCGCCCCCTCAACTTCCTCGAGGAGATCGTCGAGGCGGACCTGGCCGAGCAAAGGCACGGGGGCCGCGTCCTCACGCGCTTCCCGCCGGAACCCAACGGCTACCTGCACATCGGCCACGCCAAGAGCATCTGCCTGAACTTCGGCCTGGGCCTGCGCTATGGCGGGGCCACGAACCTGCGCTTCGACGATACGAATCCCACGAAGGAGGAGCAGGAGTACGTGGACTCCATCGAGGCGGACGTGCGCTGGTTGGGCTTCGAGTGGGCGGCGGTGTTCTTCTCCTCGGACTATTTTCAGACGATGTACGACTACGCGGAGGCGCTCGTTCGGGTGGGCAAGGCCTACGTCTGCGACCTCACGGAGGCGGAGATCCGCGAATACCGGGGCAACTTCCATGTCCCCGGCCGGGAGAGCCCCTACCGCCAGCGGAGTGCGGAGGAGAACCTGGACCTCTTCCGCCGCATGAGGGCCGGCGAATTCCCCGACGGGGCGCGGGTGCTGCGGGCCAAGATCGACGTGCAGGCCGGCAACATGAACCTGCGGGATCCGCTCATGTACCGCATCCGCCACGCGGAGCACCACCGCACCGGCCGGGACTGGTGCATCTATCCCATGTACGACTACGCCCACCCGGTGAGCGACGCCATCGAGGGCATCACCCACTCCATCTGCACGCTGGAATTCGAGGATCACAAGCCCCTCTACGACTGGTTCCTGGAGCAGGACGTCGAGGGGAAGTTCTTCCGGCGCCCCCTGCCCAAGCAGTACGAATTCGCGCGGCTGAACCTGACCACCACGGTGATGTCCAAGAGGCGCCTGCTGCTGCTGGTGCAGGAGGGCCACGTGAAGGCCTGGGACGACCCCCGCATGCCCACCATCGTCGGCCTGCGCCGCCGCGGCTACACGCCCGAGAGCCTCCGCGCCTTCGCGGAGCGGGTGGGCGTGGCTCGGCGCGACGCCGTGAGCGACCTGGGCCTGCTCGAAAGCTCCATCCGGGAGGACCTGGAGCCCGTCGCCCACCGCCGCATGGCGGTGCTGAGGCCCCTGAAGGTGGTCCTCACGAACCTGACGGAAGGAGAGGTGCATTGGCTGGAAGTGGCCAACCACCCCGATCCGGCCCAGGGCACCCGGCGGGTGCCCCTGGCCCGCGAGGTCTGGATCGAGCGGGACGATTTCATGGAGGTCCCGGCCAAGAAGTGGTTCCGGTTGGCCCCCGGCGCCGAGGTGCGCTTGAAAGGGGCCTGCCTCATCCGCTGCCAGGACGTGGTCAAGGACGCCTCCGGGGAAGTGGTGGAACTGCGATGCACCTGGGATCCCGACAGCCTGGGGGGGGACGCGCCGGACGGGCGCAAGGTCCGGGGCACGATCCACTGGGTGGCTTCGGCCCACGCGGTGGAGGCCGAAGTGCGCCTCTACGACCGCCTCTTCCAATCGGAGGACCCCATGGATGTCCCCGAGGGGGGCGACTGGCGGGACACCCTGAATCCGGGTTCCCTGGAGGTTCTATCCACCGCCCGGCTCGAGGGGGCTCTTGGCGGGGCGAAGCCTGGCGAGCGATTCCAGTTCGAGCGCCTGGGCTACTTCTGCGCGGATCCGGACGGGGCCCCGGGACGGCCGGTCTTCAATCGCACCGTGGGGCTCAAGGACTCCTGGGCTAAGGTGGAGGCGGCCCAAAAGGGGGTTACCTCTAGTTAAGGTACGAATTTCGCTTGCTGTGGCGCATCCGTCATTTACCCGGGGCTCCGCCATGGACCTGCTGGATTCGCTGCAAGCCCTCGCCGCGCGCGTGCGGGAACAATCTCCCAGAATTCAGTCCGAGGAGGCCACCAAGACCGCCTTGGTGCTGCCCTTCCTGAGGGCCCTCGGCTACGACGTTTTCAACCCGGACCAGGTGGCCCCCGGACCGGAGGGGAACGTGGGGCTGCCCCACCGGGAGCGGGTGGACTTCGTGCTCCGGATGGGGGGGCGGCCGGCCCTCCTGGTGGAGTGCAGGTCCCTGGGGGAGGGACTGCAGGACGTCCTGGACACGCAGCTCTATTGGTGTTTCCCCACCGCGGAGGCGCGCCTCGCGGTCCTGACCAACGGCACCCGCTACCATTTTTTCGCGGACCTGGACCAGCCGGGCATCCTCGATGAACAACCTTTTTTCGAGTTCGACCTGCTGGCCTTCCGGGAAAGGGATCTCGAGGAGCTCAAGCGCTTCGGCCGCGGGGCCCTGGACGTGGAGTCCATCCTGGGTTCTGCCGCCGAACAGAAGGCCTTCCGGCGCCTGCTCCGGACCCTCTCGGACCAGATGAACCGCCCCGCCCCCGAATTCCTGAAGGCGCTCGGGGTCCTGGCCCAGGTGGGCCCGCTGGAGGACGGGGCCCAGATGGAGGGCTTCGAGCGCATGGTGCGCCGGGCCTTCCAGCAGGTGCTCGCCGATCGCCTCAACGACCGCTGGACCGCGGCCCAGGCCCTGGACGAGGGGCGGGAGGACTGGGCCCAGGAGGCGCCCTTCATCCGGACCCAGCTGCTGGAGCCCCTTCCGGAAGGCGAGGACCCCTGCGAGCCGCCTCCGACGGTCGAGGAGGCCCGCGGGCCTGTTTCCGGACCCGAGGTCCTGGAACCCGAGGCCGCCGCCGAGGTCCCGGAATCCGACGCGCTCCTGGAATCCGTGGATGGGCCCGAAGAGCTTGATCTGCCCCTGGCCCCGCCGACGTCGGGGCTCCCCTTCCCCTCGGCCTGGGGCCCCGTCCCGGCGCCGGAGACGGGCCTCGCTGCAGGACCGGCCCTCCTTCCCTTAGGGGGTCCGATGCCCCCTTCGGAGGAGCCGGCGGTGGACGTGCCCATCTCCATCCAGCAGGAGGAGGTCCTCGAAACGGCTGGATCGAGCCGGGTGTGGATCTACGGGGCGGCCCTGGGTCTCCTGGTGGTCGGCGGCATCGCCTGGAAGCGCAGCCGCCCGCTTCCCGCCATGGTCGCCCCGCCCTCGGCGGCGCCGGCCCCCAAGGATCCTTCGCCGATCGAAGCCAAGGAGACCTCCCTTCCGGAGGCGAATGGCCTGCGGGCCGCCTTGGAGCGCGGCGACCTGGCCGGGGCCGCGAAACTGGGCGAGGCCCGGGTGGCCGTTTCCGGCTCCGCGCAATGGACGCTGCGCCTGGCCATCGCCCACGAGCCCCGGACGGTGCAGAACCTCATGGCCTCCCTGAAGGGGAGGGGGGACGAGCTCTTCCTGCGCCCCATCCAGATGCTGGACGGCCGGGAGTGCTATCAGGTCTTCCTGGGCTCCTTCGCCGACGAGGCCGGCGCCCGCAGCGCCGCGGCGGGCCTGCCGGGAGAAGTGACCGAGGGGGGGAACGCCCCCAAGCTCTACCAAGTCCAGGCCATCCCCTCGCGCCAGGAGAAGTAGGCCCCCGCGCACGCGCGGCCCCCTTCCGCCTTCGCGGGGGGGGCCGCGTCTGGTATGGTCAATGGGTTCGTTCGTATTGCGGAAGCCCTGTCTTTACGCGCGCCGGGAAGCTGCCATGGATACCCTCGCCAGCCTGCTGCACACCCCCGCCCCCATCGTCTGGATGGTGGTGAAGCTGCTCATCGTCTTCGGCGGGGTGATGGCCATCGCCCCCCCCTTCACGTGGGTGGAGCGGCGGGGCAGCGCCATGCTGCAGGATCGCATCGGTCCCAACCGGGCCGCCCTCTTCGGCAAGATCCGGATCCTGGGCATGGCCCACGTGCTGGCCGATGGCCTGAAGTTCTTCTTCAAGGAGGACCAGGTCCCGCCCCACGCCAACAAGGGCCTCTTCTGGCTGGCCCCCCTCCTGGCCTTCGTGCCTGCCATGATGGGCTTCGCGGTCATCCCCTTCGGGAAGAGCTTCGTCTCCCACGGCCAGACCTACCACCTCAGCCTCCTGGACCCAGGCAGCGGCATGGGGCTGCTCTACCCGCTGGCCATCGGTGCCGTGGCGGTCTACGGCATCCTCGTGGCCGCCTGGTCCTCCAACAACAAGTGGTCGATCCTGGGGGGCATGCGCTCCAGCGCCCAGATGGTGAGCTACGAGATCGGGCTGTCCCTGGCGGTGCTGGCGGTCTTCATGCGCACCGGGGGCTACGACGCCCACCAGGTGATCGCCGCCCAGTCGGGGATGACCCTCTTCGGCGCGCTGCCCGCCTGGAACATCTTCTTCCAGCCCCTGGGCTTCCTGGTTTTCTTCACCTGCATGTTCGCCGAGGCCAACCGCCTGCCCTTCGACTTCGCCGAGGGCGAATCGGAGATCGTGGCGGGCTTCCACACCGAGTACGGCTCCATGAAGTTCGGGCTCATGGGCCTTTCGGAATACGCGCACATGATCACCGCCTCGGGCCTCATCGTGACCCTCTACTGCGGCGGCTGGCAGGTGCCCTTCGTGCACGACCCGCCGGTGGCCCTCTCGGTGGCGGCCTTCCTGGCCAAGCTCCTCTTCTTCATGTGGGTCTTCGTGTGGGTGCGCTGGACGCTCCCCCGCTTCCGCTACGACCAGCTGATGTTCGCGGGGTGGAAGGTCATGCTGCCCCTCTCCATGGTCAACCTCCTTTGGCACGCCTGGCGCATCTATGCGGCCCGGCCGGTGCTCTGATCCGGGGATCCGCATGGGCGTCGTCGTCAAGCAAGTCGAACTGAGCTGGCTGGATCGCACCTACGTCTGGCCGATCCTCAAGGGCATGGGGATCACCTTCCGCCACTTCGCGAAACAGATCTCCACCCCCACCTCCAAGCGCTACACGATCCAGTACCCCGACATGAAGAAGCCGATGCCCAAGGGCTATCGGGGGCTGCACGAGCTCAAGCGCTTCGGGGACGGGGCCATCAAGTGCGTGGCCTGCTTCATGTGCGCCGAGGCCTGCCCCGCCCGCTGCATCACCATCGAGGCCGAGGAGTTCAGCGACCTCAACGCGACCCAAGGCTTCGAGGAGAAGCGGCCTCAGGTCTTCAAGATCGACATGCTGCGCTGCATCTACTGCGGCATGTGCGAGGAGGCATGCCCCAAGGACGCCATCTGGCTGCGCGACACCTACGAGCTGGCGGCCTACGATCGCCTGTCCATGAACTACGGCAAGTGGGACCTCATGAACACCTATGCCGAGGCCGACGGCAAGGCCGTCCTGACCCCCGCGGAGGAGAGCCCGGCGGCGCTTCATCGCACGACTGCACAGTAGGAGGCGGCGATGTTCCTGGTGTTCGCCCTCGTCACCCTGATCGGCGCCCTCGCCATGTTCCGCCAGAAGAACGTGATCGTGGCGGGGCTGTGCATGGTGCTCTGCTTCTTCGGCGTGGCGGGCCTCTTCATCCTGCTGGCCAACCCCGTGTCCGCGGCCCTCCAGATCATCGTCTACTCCGGCGCCATCATGGTGCTGGTCCTCTTCACGATCATGCTGCTGAACAGCCACGAGGAGGAGCCGGCGCTGGCCCCGCGCCCCCTCCAGCGTTGGGGGGGGGCCCTGCTGGCGGCCGTCCTCGGGGCCGGGGCCTTCCGTTTGGTGACCGGATCCAAGACCGTCGCCGCCCTCGGGAACGCCGCGGAAGCGGCCCGAGGGACGGCCCCCGTCAAGGCCATGACCCTGGAGCAGGTGGGAGGGGCCCTCTTTTCGGGGCACCTGCTGGCCTTCGAGCTGGTGGGCCTGCTGCTGCTGGCGGCCATGATCGGCGCCGTGGCCCTGACGAAGAAGGAGTTCTGATGGCCCCCCTCGACCTCGTCCACGGGAACCTCGCGGCCTACGTGCTGGTGGGCCTCCTCCTCTTCGTCATCGGGCTGGCCACGGTGCTGCTGCGCCGGACCCTGCTCATGCAGTTCATGGGCATCGAGCTGATGCTGAACGCCGCCAACGTCGTGCTTCTGGCCTTTGCCCGGGCGAGGGGGGGCGACGTCCAGGGTACGGTCTTCTACCTCTTCATCATCGGGGTGGCCGCCTGCGAGGCCGCCGTGGGCCTGGCCCTGGTGATCGCCCTCCACCGCCACCGCGGGACCACCGACGCGGACCGGGCGGATTCGCTGAAACAGTAGGCGGGGAAAACGATGCAGAACGCCTGGCTCATTCCGATCCTTCCTCTCCTGGGCTCCGTCTTCAACGGCCTCTTCGGCCGGAGGGCCGGCAAGCGGGTGGTCTCCGCGGTGGCCGTCGGCACCGTGGCGGCCTCCTTCCTGGTGGCCCTGGCGGCCTTCTTTGCCATGAAGGCCGCCCCGGGCCACCGGCTGGAGCTGGTCTACGGCACCTGGATGTCCGCGGGGACCCTGAGCGTGCCCTTCGGACTCACCTTCGATCCCCTCAGCGGCACCATGATGCTGGTGGTGACGGGGATCGGGGCCCTCATACACCTCTACTCGGTGGGCTACATGTGGGAGGACGAGGGCTACGCCCGCTACTTCTGCTACCTGAACCTCTTCGTCTTCTTCATGCTCACGCTGGTGCTGGGCTCCAGCCTCCCCCTCCTCTTCGTCGGCTGGGAGGGCGTGGGGCTGTGCTCCTACCTCCTCATCGGCTACTACTTCGAGACCGACTACGCCCCCGCGGCGGGCCTCAAGGCCTTCCTCATGAACCGCGTGGGGGACCTGGGAGTGGCCATCGGCATGATGGCCCTCTTCGCCCACTTCGGCACCCTGACCGTGGGGGACATGCTCACCCAGGCGGGCCGCCTGCACCCGGAGGTGGGCTTCGGGGTGCTCACCTTCGCGACGCTGATGCTCTTCGTGGGAGCGACGGGGAAGTCGGCCCAGATCCCCCTCTACCTCTGGCTGCCGGACGCCATGGCGGGCCCCACGCCGGTCTCGGCCCTCATCCACGCGGCCACGATGGTGACCGCGGGCATCTTCATGGTCTGCCGCCTGGCCCCCCTCTTCGTCCTCGCGCCCATCACCACCGGCGCCATCGCCTGGATCGGGGCGGCGACGGCCCTCTTCGCCGCCACCATCGGCCTGGTGCAGCGGGACATCAAGAAGGTGCTGGCCTATTCCACGGTCTCCCAGCTGGGCTACATGTTCCTGGGCCTCGGGGCCGCGGCTTCGGTCTCCGGCGCGGCGGGCTTCGCCGCGGGCTTCTTCCACGTCTTCACCCACGCCTGGTTCAAGGCCCTCCTCTTCCTCGGCGCCGGCAGCGTCATCCACGCCCTGCACCACGAGCAGGACCTCTTCAAGATGGGGGGGCTCCGGTCGAAGACCCCGATCACGTTCTGGACCATGTTCATCGCCACGCTGTGCATCATGGGCTTCCCCGGGACCTCCGGCTTCGCCAGCAAGGACGAGATCCTCTACCTGGCCTACCTGAAGAGCCCCCTCCTGTGGGGCCTCGGCGTGGTAGGGGCCTGCTGCACCAGCTTCTACATGTGGCGGCTCATGGCCCTCGCCTTCTGGGGCGAGCCGAGGGATCCCCACGCCTTCGAGCACGCCCACGAAAGCCCGAAGGCCATGACCATCCCCCTGATGGTGCTGGCGGCGGGCTCCCTCCTGGCGGTGGTCCTGGGCTGGCCCAAGGCCTTCGGCGGGGACTTCCGCATCGAAGGCTGGCTGGCCCCCGCCCTGACCTACGGCCAGCAGGGCCTGCACGAGCACGCGCACGAGGGCAATCCGGTGCTGCTCGCGGCGATCTCGACCTTCCTGGGGTTGGGTTCGGGTCTCCTGGGCTGGTCCCTCTACAAGGACGGCACCGAGAAGGCCGAGAGGCTGTCGGGGAAATTCGCGGGGATCCACACCCTGCTCCTCAACAAGTACTTCGTGGACGAGCTGGTGGAGGGCTACCTCCTGCGGCCCCTGCGGGCCCTGGCCGAGGGCCTGTGGAAGGTGGTGGACGTCATCGTCATCGACGGCCTGGGGGTCCTGGCCCCAGGGGCCCTCACCCGGCTGGCGGGGGACCTCCTGGCCCTCTTCCAGACGGGACGCCTGCGCAACTACGCCTTCAGCATGGGCCTGGGGGTCCTTGCGCTGCTGTACATCTTCCTGAAGTAGGGCGCCGATCATGAGCGAATGGATGAGCAAGCACCTCCTGTCCTTCCTGGTCTTCGCGCCCCTGGGCTGGGGCCTCCTGCTGATGCTGCTGGGGGAGAAGCAGCAGCAGCTGGTGAAGCTCCTGGGCCTCGCGGGCTCCCTGGGCCTCTTCCTCATCAGCCTGGCCCGCCTGCTTCCGGCGGCGCCGGACGCGGCGGGGATGGTGGCCGCCGAGCGCTTCGCCTGGTTCACGGTGGTCGGCGTGCCCGTGGACTACGCCCTCGGGGTGGACGGCCTCAACCTCTGGCTGGTGCTGCTCACGACCTTCCTGGTGCCCCTCACGCTGCTGGGGACCTGGAACAGCGTGGACAAGCGCGCCGGCACCTTCGTGGCCCTCTTCCTGATGCTGGAGACGGGGATGCTGGGGGCCCTGATGGCCCAGGACCTGGCCTTCTTCTACCTCTTCTGGGAGGCCATGCTCATCCCCATGTACTTCATGATCGGCGTCTGGGGAGGGGATGAACGCAAGTACGCCGCCACCAAGTTCTTCCTCTACACGCTGGCGGGTTCCCTGCTGTGGCTGGTGGCCCTGCTCTACCTCGGCGGCAAGGCGGGTTCCTTCTCTCCGGCCCTGATGGCCCAGGCCGCTTCGGGCCTAGGGATGCAGGTCCAGTGCTGGCTCTTCCTGGCCTTTGCGGTGGCCTTCGCCATCAAGGTGCCCCTCTTCCCCCTGCACACCTGGCTGCCGGACGCCCACGTGCAGGCCCCCACCGCCGGCTCCGTGATCCTGGCGGGGGTCCTGCTGAAGCTGGGGGGGTACGGCTTCATCCGCTTCGCCATCCCAATGTTCCCCGCCGCCGCCATCCACTACGCCAAGCCCCTGGCCGTGCTGTCGGTGATCGCCATCATCTACGGGGCCCTGGTGGCCATGGCGCAGAAGGACATCAAGAAGCTGGTGGCCTACAGCTCCGTGAGTCACATGGGCTTCGTGATGCTGGGGCTGGCCTCCATGACCGTCATCGGCACCCAGGGCGCGATCCTCCAGATGCTCAACCACGGCATCTCCACCGGCGCCCTCTTCCTCCTGGTGGGCATGGTCTACGACCGGGCCCACACCCGCCAGATCTCCGACTTCGGCGGCGTGGCCACGAAGATGCCCGTCTTCACCGCCTTCTTCCTCATCATCACCCTCAGCAGCATCGGCCTGCCCCTCACCAACGGCTTCGTGGGGGAATTCCTCATCCTCAACGGCACCTACGTCTCCGGCTTCGCCTGGGGCAAGCCCTACGCGGCCCTGGCCACCCTGGGAGTGGTGCTGGGGGCCGCTTACATGCTCTGGATGTTCAAGCGCTTCTTTTGGGGTGAGGCCAACGCGGATGAGCACAGCGGCACGGCCCACCTCCACGACGACCTCAACCTGCGGGAGGTGGCCGTGATGACCCCCCTGGTGATCCTGGTGCTCTGGGCGGGCCTGCACCCCCGCACCTTCATGGCCGCCTCGGAGGCTCCGGTGGCCGCCCTGCTCCAGGCCGCCGGCGCTCCCTCCCCGGCGCCGAAGGCGCCGGAACCTCCTCCCATGGAGGCCGAAGGAGGGGCGGAGACCTCGCCCTCCCACGCCGTGGCCGCGGAGGCTCGCTGATGCTGGCGCCCATGACCCTGTCCACCTCCCAGATCGCCGCCCTGATGCCCATGGGCATCCTCGCCGGGGCCGCCAGCCTCCTCCCCATCGCGGCCCTCGACAAGGACCAGTCCACGACCAAGTGGATCCGCGGGGCCATGTTCGGCATCGCGCTGCTGGCCCTCGGGGCCAGCTTCCTCTACCTCACCAAGGTGTGGGGCCTCACCGCCGCGCCCACGGAGGTTCCCCACGGCGACCCCGTGTTCTTCCAGTTCCGCCTGGACCGCCTGAGCCAGTTCGCGGGCATCTTCGTCTGCGTGGCGGGGGCCATCACGGTGCTCCAGCTCTGGGACCACCTTCACCACGAAGGCTGGGTGAAGGGGGAGACCCTGAGCCTCCTGCTCTTTTCATGCACGGGCATGATGGTCTTCGCGGGCACCACCAACCTGCTGGTGCTCTTCCTCGGGCTGGAGCTGCTGAGCCTGCCCCTCTACGCCCTCACGGCCACCGTGCGGATGCGGGAAAGCGCCGTCGAGGGAGGCCTCAAGTACTTCGTGACCGGTGCGGTGGCGGCGGCCTGCTTCCTCATGGGCAGCGCCCTCATCTACGGCCTCACCGGGAGCCTGGATCTGCGGGCCGTGACGCTGTCGGACCCCCTGGCCTTCGCGGGGGCGGCCCTGCTGCTCATGGGTTTCCTGTTCAAGGTCAGCGCCGTGCCCTTCCATCAGTGGACCCCGGACGCTTACGAGGCCTCGCCCCATCCCATCGCGGGCTTCATGTCCGTGGCCACCAAGGGCGTGGCCATCATCGCGCTGATGCGGGTCTTCCCGGCCACACTCTCCTTCCAGAACCTCCTGGGGGCCAAGGTGCAGGCGGCCCTGGGCCTCTGCGCGGCGGCCACCCTGGTGGTGGGCAACCTCACGGCCCTGGCCCAGAGCAGCGTCAAGCGCATGCTGGCCTATTCCAGCATCAGCCACGCGGGCTACCTGCTGCTGGGCTTCGTGGCGGGTACCCCCAACGCCTACACCGGCGTGCTGTTCTACCTGGTGGTCTACCTGGCCATGAACCTGGGCGCCTTCGGCCTTTTCACGGCCTTCGGCCTCGTGGGGGACGCCACCACCTTCGACGACCTGCGGGGCCTGGGTTGGAAGCGCCCCCTGCTGGGGGTCTGCGCGGCCGTGTGCTTCCTGAGCCTGGCGGGCATTCCCCCCACCGGGGGTTTCTACGGCAAGTTCATGATCTTCAAGGAGCTCGTCGCCACCGGCCACGTGCCGCTGGCCATCCTGGGCGTCCTGGCCAGCCTGGCCTCGGTCTACTACTACCTGCGGGTCCTGGTGGCCCTCTTCCTCAGCCCCCGCACCGAACTGCAGGCGCGGGAGGATGCGGAAAGGCCGGAGGCGGGGGCCCCCCTCACGGCGGCCACCCTTTGGGTCTGCGCCTTGATCGTCATGGCTGGGGGCCTCTTCCAGGGCGGGCTGGTGGACAGCTTCGCCGGGCGAGCCCTCCGGGAAGGCCTGGAATACCTCCGCTAAGGTCGACGCCTTTTTTTGGGGGCGCTTAAACCTTTCTCCCCATCGGCCCCTCGTAAGGCAAGGTAG
>CAYSXG010000030.1:0-12987 GCA_964434895.1 uncultured Solibacteraceae bacterium
GGCCGAACCAGGAGCACACCATGGAAATCCTTCTCATCGAGAACGTGTCCAATCTCGGCGCCCGCGGGGACGTCGTGAACGTCAAGGACGGCTACGCCCGCAACTTCCTCCTCCCCCGGAAATTCGCCCTCCCCGTGACCGCCGGGAACAAGCGCCAGATCGAGCTGGAGAAGGAGCGGGCCCAGAAGCTGCGCGCCAAGGAGCTGGCCGAGGCCGAGGCCCTCAAGGCCAAGCTGGAGGGCCTCAGCCTGTCCATCGCCAAGAAGGTGGGCGAGAACGGCCACCTGTTCGGGTCCGTCACCAACGGCGACGTGGCCGAGCTGCTCAAGGCCCAGGGCTTCACCCTGGACCGCCACGCCATCAGCCTCCCCCACGTCAAGGAACTGGGCGCCTACACCGTGGAAATCCGCGTGTACGCCGGCGTCCTGGCCAAGCTGAACCTCGAAGTCACCGCCCTGGCCGCCGAGTAAGGGCGCCCGGGTCCACCTCCACGCCGGGCCGCGTCCATGCACGGGGCGTCCCACCGGCCGGAATTCCCTTTCCCGTCTTTGCTGGTTCTCCCAGCCCTCCCTTCTAGGAGTCTCCCCATGAAGACCACCACCAAGCCCGAAACCCTCGGCATCCCCGAGCTGGCCGCCACGCTGGCCGAGCAGCACGACCTGACCAAGGCCAAGGCCAAGGCCATCATCGACAGCCTCCGCGACAACGTCGTGACCACCCTGCTGGGCGGCAGCCGCGTGAACGTGTTCGGCCTCGGCACCTTCGAAGTGCGCCCCACCAAGGAAAAGATGGGCCGCAACCCCAAGACCGGCGAAAGCATCCAGATCCCCGCCGGCCGCAAGGTCGTCTTCAAGGTCTCCAAGGGCCTGAAGGACCAGATGTAACCGACCGCCGGGTGACGTAGCAGGCTCCTGTGGAGCCTGCGGAGTCGGGCCCCGGCGAGGAGGTTATGCCACAGACGCAGAGGGCCCCGACTGGGGCCCTCGGTTGTTGATGGCCAAGCGATGCTCGGCAGCAGGCTCCTGTGGAGCCTGCGGAGTGGTATCCGTCCCCTAAACCCCTTCCGGCCTTCCTTCGCCTCCCAGCTTCGAGTCGGCGGGGACGTGAGGGTAATGCTCGTGGATGCAGTCCGGACACAGGCTGTAGCTGAGCTTGGCTTCGGAATGAGCCTCCAGGTAGGCCTCGAGCTGCTGCCAGAAGCCCCGGTCGTCGCGGATCTTCTTGCAAGAGCCGCAGATGGGCACCAGGCCCGAAAGCAGTTTCACGTGCTGCAGGGACTCTTGGAGGTCCCGGACGAGCTGGTGCTCCTCCAGCCGTCGGACGTGCAGCTCCAGGTGGGCTCGAACCCGCGCCAGCAACTCGGGGGCGCAGATGGGCTTGGTCACGTAGTCGGACCCGCCGGCCTCGAAGCCGTCCAGGACGTCCTGGACTTCGCTCCGACCCGTGACGAAGACCACGGGAATGTCCCAGGTGGTTTGGTCGGCCTTCAGGCGCCGGCAGGTCTCCAGCCCGTCTAGGCCCGGCATGACCATGTCCAGGAGGATGAGGTGCGGCTGGATGATCGGCGTGAGCTGAAGGGCCTGCTCGCCGCTGGTGGCGAAGGAGAGGGAATAGCCCATCGGCTCGAGCATCTGGCAGAGCAGGGTGATGTTGGCTGGTGTATCGTCCACCACCAGGACCTTGGCGCTGATCAGCTTCAGGGGTTCGTGGGACATGGCAGCGCCTCCAAGGTGGCCTGGATTCCCGCCATATCGAAGCGAGAGGACATCGTGCGCAGGTGTTCGGTCAGGGGGAGGAATGCGGGGCCCCGCCCCTCCAGGTCCTCCAATAGGGTCCGAAGCTCGGTGAGGGCGTTGGTGGCTGCGGCTTTCCGGAGGCTCTCGTAGATGGGGGCCGGCAGCCGGAGTCCGGAAAAGTCGGGGGGGGCGGGTTCGGCCGCGGCCTCTTTGGGCTCCGATCCGGAGGTCTCGTACCGGAACACGAGGCCCAGGGCGCGGCCCAGGCGCTCGAACAGCTCCTCCATGCGATAGGGCTTGGAGAGGTAGTCGTCGAAGCCCTCCTTGAGGAACTGCTCCCGCTGATGGAGCAGGCTGGACGCCGAGACGGCGATGATCTTGGGATGGGGGGCGCCAGGTCGCGGCGGATCCGCATCAGGGCCTCTTCCCCGTTCATCACGGGCATCCGGATATCCATCAGGACGACGTCGAAGGCCGCTTCCCCCAGCCGCTCGATGGCCTTCAGGCCATTCTCGGCCTCCTCCACTTCCACGCCGATTCCCCGCAGCATGCCGCCGAGCACCATCCGATTCTCCAGGATGTCGTCCACCACCAGGGCTCGGACTCGAACGCCGGGGGCCAGGCCGACGACCCGGCGCGCTTCGGGACCTTCGGAGGGGAGGTCTCCATGGGCCGGGGGTAGGGGAAGGCGAAGGTGGAAGCGGCAGCCTTCCCCGAGCCGAGATTCCACCTCAAGGTCCCCTCCCATGAGGGCGGCCTGCTTCAGGGAAATGGCCAGCCCCAGACCGGCCCCTCCTTTTTCGTGTCCCTCGCGGGCCTGCTGGAAGGGCTGGAATATCAGGCTCTTCTCCTCCTCCGAGATCCCCCGGCCGCTATCGCTTACGGTGAAGCAATAGCGGTCCCCTTCCAGGGGCCTTGCCCGCAGGCCCACCTGGCCTTCGTCCGTGAACTTCACGGCGTTGCCCAGCAGGTTGATGAGCACCTGCCGCAGCTTGCCCACGTCCCCGCGCACCGGGCAGGGAGCTCCTAGATCCGCCTCCAACCGAAAGGCCAGCCCCTTCTGGCGGCAGCGCATCTCGAAGACATGGGCCAGGTCCTGCATGAGGGCGCGCAGATCGAAGTCGGAGGGCCGGAGTTCCATGGCGCCGGCCTCGATTTTGGAGAGGTCCAGCACCTCGTTGATCAGTTCCAGCAGCTGGTTGCCGGAGCGGTCGATGATGGCCACGGTGTCCCGCTGCTCGGGGGAGAGCCGGCCGTCCCGCCCCAGCAGCTGGGCGAAGCCCAGGATGGCGTTCATGGGGGTGCGGATCTCGTGGGTCATGTTGGCAAGGAAGGCGCTCTTGGCCCGGTTGGCGCTTAGGGCCTGGTCCCGGGCCTCGGCCAGCTCGAGGGTGCGCTCGGCGACCTTCCGTTCCAGCCCCTCCTGGGCGGCACGCAGGTCCAATTCCGCCTGCGTGCGGGTGGCGATTTCCCGATTCAGCTCGACGTTGATGGACTGGGTGCTGGCGGCGAGTGCGAAGGCCTCCTCGGTCTTGTCGCGCAGGCTGCGGACCACGATGGCCAGCAGGCCGCAGAGGAGCAGCACCTGGCCCAGGGCCAGGAGCAGGATGCGGCCCAGGCCCGCCCCCATTCCCGTGGGTGGGAGGGCCGTGGGCTGGACCACCTCGAGCACGCCTCGCACGTCCCCCACCTTCCAGTCCCGCTTCGGGGAGTCCAGGCGCTGGTTATGGCAAGCCACGCAGGAGGCCCGCATGCGATCGGCGGTGGCGTAGCGCAGCACCTGCCGCCCCTGGACTTCCTCGAAGCGGAAGAAGGGGTGGTCGGGTGCGGCCTCCAGGGCCAGCCAGGCCTCTCGGGCGAAGCGGTCCCGCAGGCCCCCGGTCTCCCGCCGCCAGGGGAAGGGATAGAGACTGTAAAGCTGGGCCGTGGCGCCGGACCCTTCTTGACCCAGACGGTTTCCCAGCATCAGGCTCAGGGTGGCGGGGAGGGGGATGGCTCCGGGGCTCTGCTCGTAGTCGTGCCGGACTTCCACGCCGCGAGTTCGCGCGCGGGTCACGACCTCCGAGGTGTAGAGCGTGCGGAACTCCGTCAAAGCCTTCGAGTACAGTTGGGCGCTTTGGAGGGCCGAAGCCCGGAGTTGCTGCTCGGACTGATGGATGAGGTAGACCGCCAGGCTGCTCAGGCTGAACAGAAACAGAGCCCCCAGACACAGCACCACGTGCCCTTGAAGGAAGGCGATTCCGCCGGCCACCCACCGTGGCAGCTCCCTTCTAGCGCGCATCGCCCCCCTCCGGGCTCGGGACGGGGACGAGGATCAGGATCGCCTCCAGCAGGCTCGCCACGAGCAGGCCCATGACCAGGAGGGCCCAGGTTTGCCAGGGGATCGAGCCCGCCAGGAAGTCGGGGGTCGGCCGGAGCTCGACCTCGTAGCGCCGTCCCGCCCAGGAGACAGGCAGGCGGGCAGCCAGGCCCTCCTCCGGGGAGGAAGCCGTCCAGCCCAGCAGCTCCGCTCCCGCCTCTGGGCCTGAGTGGTCCACGATCCTCGCTGCCAGTTGACCCTCCCTCGTACGGTCGACGAAGCCCTGCATGATGGTGGGCACCAGGAACACCCCGGACACGACGCCGCGAAGGCTTCCGTCGCCGGCGTGAACCGCCTTCATGAGCAGGAGCCCCTCCTTGTCGTCGGACTGCACCAGCCGGAAGGGCACCGAGGCCTGGACACCGCCGAACTCCGAGGCCCGATCGAGGGTGGCCTTGCGCAGGGGCTCCGACCCCAGGTCGAAACCCAGGGCCGGGGCGTTCTGGGGCCGGGGTTCGATGAGGGAGACCGGGAAGTATTCGCTTCGCGTCCCTGCGGCCTGGAGGCCGCCTCCGCGCCCGCGCTCGGTGATGTGGAACGGGGATCCCAGGAGGGCCGCCTGCTCGGATTCGAAGCGGTCCCGTTGGGCGCCCTCCACGCGGGGACACCAGGACAGTCCGTGGAATTCCGGGGCGTTGACCACGATTCCCTTGACGAAGGCCCGGAAGGGCTCCGGCTGAAGGGTGGGCGTGGATTCGATGTAGCTGGCCAGGCTCGTGACGAAGCCCTCGTACTCTCGCAGATGGGCCTGGAAGGGCAGGGCGCACTCGTTGACCTGGTGCTCGAACCGATCCCGCAATCGCGCCTCCTCCCGACGGCCCAGGTGGGCCGCCAGGGCCATGAGGAGGGAAAGGATGGTCAGGAGGGGCAGGAGGACCCGCGCCCGGTGCCTCCCCCACATCGCGCCGGCCTGGGGCCAGAACATCAGGGCGACGGGGGCCACCACCAGGACCCCGAGGGTGTCGCCGATCCACCAGGTGAACCAAGTGACGGGAATCGCTTTCAGGGGGATCGCTCCCGTGGCGGACAGGGTGGCAGTGGCCCCCGTGGCGGCCGTGAGGCAGGCCAAGGGTCCGCCGAAGGCCAGGGTCCGGAGGACGTCCCAGTTCGCGCCTAGACGGGTGGGATCGCCGACCTTGCGACGGACGATGGCTGCGCCGAGGTTCGCCTGGAGCAGGGAGGAGGTGGCGATGCCGGCGGCCACGAGGAAGGACCGGGCCGTGACCCAGTGGGCGGCCGTGTGGCCGACCCACAGATTGAGCCCGAAGGCTCCCAGCCAGATCCCCGCCCAAAGACTCCGGCCCTTCAGCAGGGTTGCTACGAGGGCCAGGCCCGCCGGGGGGAAGATGGCGGTCGCGTAGCCCCCAGGGGTGGCCAGGGCCAGGGCCATCCAACCCAAGAGGCCATAACCGGCCACGAAGCCCAGCTCAGCTCCGACCACCCTGATCGCCGCCTGGCCCCTCACGCCGCTTCCTTGAGTCGATGACGGGTCTTCGGCGACAGGGGAGGCCGACTTGAATTCCGGACCTTCGGGGACAGGCCATCCGGGCCTGCCGGCTGGGCGGGATTAGGGGGCCTCCTTGATGGCGGCGAGGGTGGCTTTGAGGACCTCCGCCAGGTTGGGCAGGGCCTCCAGCGCGGAAGGGGCGTTTCCCGATCTCAGGGCCCTCTCCATGTTCCCAGCGGCGTGCTGAAGGCGCTTGGCTCCCAGGTTTCCCGCCACGCCCTTGAGGGTGTGGGCCAGGCGTTCCGCCAAAGCCAGGTCCCCGGTATCGAGGGCGATCCGCAGCTCCTCCGCGGTCCCGGCCTGCTCCTGAAGGAAGTCCTCCAGCAATTGGAGGAGGAGCGCTTCGTTGCCCCCCAGGCGGCGCAGGGCCCCTACCCGGTCCAGGAGGGGGGGCTCCGTCCCTGGGGAAGGTGGGGGGATGGGCTTGGGAGCGCGTGGGGGAGCAGGGTTTGGGGCCGCCGGCGGGCGTCCGCTCCACTTTCGCAGGGTGCTTCTCAGGGCCTCGGGCTCGATGGGTTTGGAGAGGTAGTCGTTCATCCCCGCTTCCAGACAGGCCTCGCGGTCCTGCTTCAGGGCGTTGGCGGTCATGGCCAGGATGGGGAGGGAGGCGTGCTGGGGCATCTGGCGGATGCGGCCGGTGGTCTGGTAGCCATCCATTTCCGGCATTTGCACGTCCATGAGGACGATATCGAAGGTCTCGGTTTCCAGGGTCCTGAGGGCCTCCGGGCCGGAACTCGCCATGGTGGTTCGCACGCCCCATCCCCCCAGGATTTCCCGGGCCACTTCCTGGTTGATGAGGTTGTCCTCCACCAGCAGGATGCGGAGGTCGTCCAGGCCCTGGTCGGGGGAAGGGGCCACCGGTGGTGGGAGGTTCAGGGCGGCATCGGCGGGCTCACCGCTGACGCGGAGCCGGGCCTGGAAGCCGAAGGTGCTGCCGCGGCCGGGCTCGCTTTCCACCCTCAGTGCCCCTCCCATCAGCTCCACGATGCGGCGGGAGATGGTCAGGCCGAGGCCCGTGCCGCCGTATTTGCGGGTGGTGGAGCTATCTCCCTGGGAGAAGGGCTGGAAGAGCCTCCCAAGTTGAGCCAGGGTCATGCCGATGCCGGAGTCCTGGATGGAGAAGCGCAGGGTGGCCAGATCGGTCCAGGCACCCTCGGCGTCCACCCGGATCTCGACTTTCCCATGCGGCGTGAATTTCAGGGCGTTGCTGGTGAGATTTATGAGCACCTGACCCAGCCTCAGGGGGTCCCCGACCAGTCGGTCCGGGGTCCCCTCCCGGATTTGGACGGAGAGCTCGATGCCTTTCTCCGCCGCTGTCTGGGCGAAGAGATCGCGGACATTGGCCATGACTTGGGAGAGGCTGAAAGGGATGGCCTCCAGCTCCAGTCTGCCGGCCTCCACCTTCGAGAAGTCCAGGATGTCGTTGATGATGCCCAGCAGGGACCGGGATGCGGTGGCGATCTTCCGGAAGTAGTCCCTGGGCTTGGGGTCCAGGTCCAGCCGCTCACCCAGTTGGGAGAAGCCCATGATGGCGTTCATGGGGGTGCGGATCTCGTGGCTCATGTTGGCCAGGAATTCGCTCTTGGAACGGGTGGCCGCCTCGGCGCGTTCCTGGGCTGCCTGGGTCTCCTGGAGGGAACCGGTGAGGCGTTGGAGGATGCGCACCTTGGAGAAGGCGGACACGATGTGCTGTTTGAGGCCCTTCAGGAGCTCCACGTCCTGGTCCGCGAAGGCTTCGGGGTCCTGCATGTTCTCGAAGACGAAAAAGGCCTCCACCCATGCCTCCACCACGATGCGCATCACCAGCATGGCCTTGGGCAGGCCCAGGACCCGGGCTCGCTCGTCCCCTGGGCGTCCCTCGATATCGCGCACCAGGAAGATGTCTTCGTCGAGGGGCTGGGTATTCAGGACGTAGCGCTCTTCGGCTTCCTCCAAGTTCATGCCCCAGTCCGCAAACTCATGCACGTCCCAGCCCACGCTGGCCCTGAACGCGAAGGCCTCGCGGGTGGGATCGCGCACCAGGGCCGAGGCCCTCTCGGTTCCCCGCACCGCCCGCGTGCCTTCGAGGATGGCGGACAGGAGTTCGTCCAAATCCAGCTTCTCGTTGATGGACTGCACGATGGCATTGACCCGGGCGAGGTGCTCCGTTCGTTCCCGGATGCGCTGCTCGAGCGCCTCGACGGCTCTCGCCTGGCGCCGCTCCCGCCAGCGCACGATGGCCCAGGTCTGGCCCGCCAGGAGGAGGGCGTAACCCAGAAAGGCCCAGGGCCGCTGCCAGAGCGGAGGCAGGATTCGGAAGGAGAGGCTCGCCGGCCCCGAGAGGTTACCCGCGTAGTCCTTTCCCCAGGCCTTGAAGGCGTAGCGCCCAGGGGGCAGGGTGGCGAAGTCCCGGAAGGCTTGGGAGGTCCAGGCCGAGGGGGAGGGGTCGAGCCCTTCCAGCTGGGTTCGGTATCTTGTGTCCTCGGGTCGGTGGAAGCTGAGGAGGGCGTAGGAAATCCGGTAGTCCCGAAGTCCCGCTTCGAATTCGCCGCCCTCCCGGGGGAGCTCCTTTCCGGAGGCGGTGAAGGTTTCCAGGTGGAGCGGCTTGGGACCCCGATCCGGAACCTCCTCCGAGGGGTCGAACACCGCCACCCCCTTCGTGGTCGCCGCCCAGATCCGGTCCCTCGAATCCACCAGGCTGCCGTTCTTGTTGCAGTCGTTGCTGGGGAGGCCGTCCGCCGTCGTGAAGGTGTTCCGTTCGAAGGCGTCCGGGTGCTCGGGGGACGCAGCCCGAGGCGTGAAGCGGATCACACCCCTGCTGGTGAAAGCGTAGATCCGGCCACGGCGATCCTCCCGGAGGGAGTAGATCGTAGCGGTGGGGGAGGCGGGATTGGTTGGATCGTCCAAGGGAACCCGTTCCCAATGGAGGTCCTTATCGCCCAGGGAGGCTCGATGAATACCGGAATCCCGGCTGCCGGCCCAGGCCCACCGGATCCCGCGCTCGTCCCGGGTTTCCAAGAGGGACACAATTTCCCAACGATCCACGCCCGGGGGGGGAGGCAGCCATGTAAAGGCGCCATTCCGGTATCGGGCCACCCCCTTACCCCGCGTGCCGAGCAGCATGATCGGTGCCCCGTCGAAATCGGTGGTTTCCACGAAGCTGGACACGGGCACGTCGGAGAGGAGCCCGCCCCCGGGTTCCCACCTTTCTCCCGTCAGCCGCCAAAGGCCGTGGCGGGTCCCGGCCCAGAGGCTTCCTTGGGGGTCCGCGCGGCGAGGGCGATACAGAGCATCGATGCGCTCCGGGAGGGGAGGCATGGTTTGGGGACGTCCGTCCCGGATCCGAAGGACCTCCCCCTCCTGGCCTCCGGTCCACAGGGTGGGGTCCTGGGGCAGCCCTTCGGCGAAAAGGGAAAGGATCGATTGTCCTCCGCGTCCCCGGTTTTTGATGGGGGTCCAGATCCCGTCCCTGAGCTGGAATAGCCCGTTGGTGGTCCCGATCCAATAGGTGCCGGCGGGGCGGGCCTCCAGCAAGGGGAAGGGCGTGCCGATATCGATGCGCCCCGGGGGAAGCACCGGGCGCCAGCCCCCGTTCCGGATCTGAACGAGGCCGGCCGAGGTGCCCACCCAGGCCATTATCGCGGGTCCCTTCCCGGCCTCCGGGTTGAGCGCAAGGAGTTGGGAGCCCGGCAATACGGAAAGCCCGTCAAGGGCCCCCCATTTCCCCGCCCCCCCGATCCCCAGACCCGCCGAAGTGCCCACCCATAGGGCCGTTCCGCCGCGGACGGAGGGAACTTCGCGGAGGGCGGTGACTTGGGGATTGGGAAGGTGGATCCCCGTGAGGGGAGGAAGGACGAGCCCTCCCTCCATGCGGGCCAGGCCCCGGTTGGTTCCGATCCAAAGGGCGGGTCGGCCCTGAGCATCCTTGGAGAGGCCCAGGGAGAGCACCTGGTCCCCCGGGAGGCCCTCCGAAAGCCCGAACCAGCGCCAGGCCCCTTTGTAGAACCGCCCCAGCCCTCCCCGCGTGCCGGCCCAGATCACGGGACCATCGGCTTCGAGGGTGGAGGCCAGGCACAGGATATTTCCCTGGGGGCCTTGGGGACCGGGCTCCCGCTCCCAGCTTCCTTCCCGGAAGCGGTACAGTCCCTTGGACGTCGCGGCGTAGAGAACCTGGTTCTGGGACTCCACGAAGGCCACCACGTCTAGGTTGGGGACTCCCCCGAGGGCGGGAAAGTGCCTGATTTGGCCGTGCTGGACCCCCGAGAGGCCATCCCCGTTCCTTCCGATCCAAAGGCTGCCGTCCGAGGCCGGGAAGAGGGCTCGGACCCACTGGCTGTGATGGACGTCGTGGGGGTCGAAGCGATCGAGGGCCCGGCCGTTGAAGCGGTAGAGGCCATTTTGGGTGCCCACCCAAAGGTAGCCCTGGCCGTCCATGGCGAGGGCCCCCGCGGAGGGCTGCGATAGGCCCTGAGCGTCCGAGTACACGCGCATCGGCACTTGGGTGGGGGCCTGTGCGTCCTGGGCGATCAGGGGGCAGGTCAGGGCCAGGACGAGGAGGAGATCACGCATCGGATCCCTCCTTGGCCGCTTCGGGCAGCGCCAGTCCCGCGCGAAGGTGCGCCAAAGCCTCGGCTGCTCCCCGGAAATCGTAGGAGGCCAAGCTCTCGGCCATGGCCTGGAGATGGGGCTGGAGGCCGGAGGCGCTTAGGCCTGCCCGCAGACGATCGAGACTTTCCTCGGCTCGAGGATTGTGGCTGGCGATGCGCTGGGCCAGCTCTTCCAGGAGGGGGCCGATCGCCGGAGAGGGGGGGGCTTCTTCCGAGGGGGCCGAGGTCCCGACTCCGAGGCGTCGGGCTCCCTCCAGGGTGAGCGCGAGGGCGGCGTCGAAGGCCTCTAGAAGGGGCGAAAGGTCCTGGATCGGGTTGCTCCGCAGGGCCCGCTCCAGGGCCCCAGCCGCGGTCTGGAGGGGGGTGGCTCCGAGGTTGCCGGCCACTCCCTTCAGGGTGTGGACCAAGCGTTCCGCCAGAGGGTGGTTGCCGGCCCTCAGGGCCGAGCGGATCTGGGTTCCCGCGTCGGCGTTATCTCCGGCGAAGTCCCCGACCAGGCGCAGGAAGAGACTCTCCTTGCCCCCCATCCGTCGAAGCGCGGCAGGGACGTCGAAACCCGGGGCCTCCAGGGAGGGTGCGGGGGAGGGCGGGGCCGGTGGAGGGGGTGGGGCCGCCAAGGGGAGCACCTCCCGAGGTGCCACCCATTTCCTCAATACTCTGAACAGGACGTCCGGGTCCACGGGCTTGGTGAGGTAGTCGTTCATCCCCGCGGCCAGGCATTCCTCCCGATAGCCCTGCAGGGCGTGGGCGGTCATGGCGATGATGGGCAGGTCCAGGTTCTGGGTTCGCTCCCGGATGCGGGCGGTGGCCTCGTAGCCGTCCATCCCCGGCATCTGGATATCCATCAGCACGGCGTCGAAGGTCCCGTGACCTACGGCCTGGACGGCCTGGAACCCCGAATCGGCCACTTGCACCAGGATTCCCTCCCCCGCCAGGATTTCGGAGGCCACCTGCTGGTTGATGGGGTTGTCCTCCACCAGCAGCACGCGGGCCCCGCGAAGGTGGCCGCGATTGAGGGGGGCGGAACGGGGGAGAATGGGAAGCGGGGCGGACCCTTCGCGCTCCAAGGCTTCGAGGAGCCCGTCGAGAAGGCGGGAAGAACTGAGAGGCTTGGGCAGGAAGCCCGCGATATCCAGGTCCCGGGCCTGGGCGCGGAGCTCCTCCTGCCCAAAGGCGGTGGCCAGGACGACCCGGGGGGCTGGGTCGGTGCACCCGCGGATCTGCCGCAGGGCCTCCACGCCGTCCATCTCCGGCATCTTCCAATCGAGGATGACCAGCCCGAAGGGGGTGGAAGCGGATCCCAGGGCCTCCAGGGCGGCCTGGGCGGAGGAGGCGGCGGTAGGTTCGAAGCCGAAGGCCCGGAGCTGCTCCACCAGCACGGTGCGGGCGATTTCGTTATCGTCCACCACCAGCACCTTCATCCCCACGAGGTCGCCGGGGGCCTGGCGGACCGCGTCGGGTTGGGCGGGGTCAAAGGGCAAGTGGAGGGAGAAGCTGAAGGTGCTCCCCGCGCCGAACTCGCTTTGGACGAAAATTTCACCGCCCATCATTTCCACCAAGCGTTTGGAGATGCTGAGGCCCAGGCCCGTGCCGCCGAAGCGGCGGGTGTTGGACGTGTCCGCCTGAGAGAAGGCGGAGAAGACGCGGGGCTGGTCCTCCGGGGAAATGCCGATGCCCGAATCGCTCACCGCGAAGTGGAGATGGGCCTGGCCGTCCGTCTTCTCCAGCAGGTCCACCCGCAGGTGCACCTGGCCGCTCTCGGTGAACTTGAGGGCATTCCCCGTGAGATTGACGAGCACCTGGCCCAGACGGAGGGGGTCTCCCTCGAGGGTTCGGGGCACGTGGACGCCCGCGGACACGATGAGTTCCAGGCCCTTGTTCATGGCCATGTGGGCGAAGAGGTCGGAGGTGCTCGAGAGCAGCTCGGGGAGGTCGAAGGGCACCCGCTCCAGCTCCAGCTTGCCGGCCTCGATCTTGGAAAAGTCGAGGATGTCGTTGATGATCCCCAGCAGGGACTTGCCGGAGCTGGCGATTTTTTGGAAATACTCCCGGGCCTTGGGAGGGAAGTCCTGCTTCAGGCCCAGGCCCGCAAAGCCCAGGATGGCGTTCATGGGCGTGCGGATCTCGTGGCTCATGTTGGCCAGGAAATCGCTCTTGGACCTCGTGGCGGCCTCCGCCCGCTCCTTGGCCTCCGCCAGCTGGGCCAGGGTCCGGGCCTTGGTCAGGGCGGAGAGGAGGTGCTCGCGGAAGCGCAGGAGTTTCGCCCCGTCGGCCTCCTCGAAGGCGTCCGGGTCCTCGAGGTTGTTGAGGCTTAAAAATCCCTCCAGCCGACCGTCGATTTCGATGGGCATGGGCAGGAGGGATTTGGGGGGAGACAGCTTCATCCGATCCGCCCCGGGCAGTCCGGCCCGGTCCTGCACCAGGTAGACGCCTCCCTTGACCCCCCCCTTGTGCTGCTCGTACCAAGCCAGAATGTTGTCTTCGGGCACCTGGAAGGCCTCCGCCAACGGGACGTCCGTGGGGGGGTATCCGTGGTGGCCGGCGGTGCGGAACACGCCGCTCTCGTCGTCACGGAGCAGGAAGACCGCCCGGTGAGCCGCCGGGAACTGGGCGGCCACCAGCTCAAGGAGGACCCGGAGCAGGGGGCCTAGCCCCATTTCCCGGTTGAGGGCCTTCACCATGCGGTCGAACTCCTCCAGCTCCGCATTCTTGGTCCCCAAGCTGATGGCCGTGGCCTGCAGGTCCCAGGTGCGGGCCTCCACGGTGGCCTGGAGAAGGGCCTGGGCCTCCCTCAGGCCG
>CAYSXG010000031.1:0-12885 GCA_964434895.1 uncultured Solibacteraceae bacterium
CCGGCCACGGGGGGCCTGACGCGGCCCGCCACCTCTTCCGGGTGACCGCAGGCCTGGAGTGCCTGGCCCTGGGGGAGGACCAGATCATCGGCCAGGTACGGGAGGCCTTCCGCCTCGCCTCCGGCGCCGGAGCCACCCGGGCCGTCCTGCACCGCCTCTTCCAGAAGGCCCTGGAGACCGGGAAGCGGATCCGCTCCGAGACGGGCCTCGGCTCGCGCCCCATCTCCATTCCCGGCGTCGCCATGGAGCTGGCGCAGAAGATCTACGAGGACCTCAGGCCCCGCCGTTTCCTGCTGGTGGGGGCCGGGGAGACCTCGGGCATCTTCTACGATCTGCTCCTGGCCAAGGGGGTCTCCAGCATCGAGGTGGTGAACCGGACCCTGTCCAGGGCCCAGGAACTGTGCCGGCGGGGGGGCAAGGCCCTGCCCTGGGAGGAGCTTCCCGGGCGGCTGGCCCAGGCCGACATCGTGGTCTCCGCCACCTCCTCCACCACCCCGGTCATTTCCTTCGAGGCCGCCCGGGCGGCCCTGGCCCAGCGGCGGGGGCAGCCTCTCTTCTTTCTCGATCTGGGAATCCCCCGCAACGTGGACGCCCGGGTGGCGAACCTCGACAACGCCTTCCTCTACGCCGTGGATGACCTCCAGGAGATCGCCGAACGCAACCGCCAGGAGCGCCAGAAGGAGATCGGCCCGGCCCTGAGGATCCTGGAGGAAGAGCTGGAGGACTTCGTGGCCTGGTTCGGCGCCCTGGCCGTGGTCCCCACCCTCACCTCCCTGCGGCAGAAATTCGAAGCCATCCGCGAAGCGGAATTCGATCGCCCCCTGGAGGCCCTCTCCCACCTCTCGGATCCGGATCGGGAAAGGATCCGGCTCATGGCCCGGTCCATGGTGCGCTCCCTGCTGCGGCGCCCCACGGAGGCCCTCAAGGAGGACCCGGACCCCCAGCGTCGCCTGGAGAGGGCCGAGGCGGTGCGCTACCTCTTCGATCTGGACGGGGGCTCAGGGGGCGAGTAGCTCCGCCACCCACTCCGGCACCCGCTCGGTCGCCCTCCCGCTCCGGTGCTCCCGGAAGGCGGAGGCCACCTGGCTGCGTTCGAGGTTGATCTCCAGGCTGTGGCAGTCCTCGGGAAGGGCGTCCACGAAGCCCGCGGCGGGATAGACGTTCCCGCTGGTGCCGATGGCCGCGAAGAGGTGGCAGCGCTCCAGGGCCTCGAAGATGCGGTCCAGGCCCAGGGGCACCTCCCCGAACCAGACGATGTGGGGGCGCAGCTCTCCGCGGATTCCGCAGTCGGGACAGCCGCTTTCCGGGTCCAGGTCCCCCTCCCAGGGGCTCACGGTCCGGCACCGGAGGCAGCGAGCCTTCCGGAGCTCCCCGTGCATGTGGACGAGGTTGAGGCTGCCGGCCCGGTCGTGGAGGTCGTCCACGTTCTGGGTCACCACCAGCACCTCGCCGGGCCAGAGGGTCTCCAGCTCCGCCAGGGCCCGGTGGGCGGCGTTGGGCTGGACCTCCCGCAGTTTCCGCCGCCGCTCGTTGTAGAAGCGCTGCACCAGGCCTCGGTCCCGGCGCCAGCCCTCGGGGCTCGCCACGTCCTCCACCCGGTGGTCCTCCCACAGCCCGTCGCCAGCGCGGAAGGTAGCGAGGCCGCTTTCCGCGCTGATCCCCGCCCCGGTGAGGACGAGGATGGAAGCCCGGGGATCGAGGCGCGCGCGCATGGGGACAGCCTACCCCTTCCTTGCGGTTGGAATGCGATAGTAGGGCATGCCGCACGTCCTCGCCTTCGTCGCCCTGGCCTTCGCGGCGGACGGCCTCCTCCGTCTCCTTCGGAAGGAGCTCCCCCTCTACCGGCGCCACTTGGGGGTCTGCTGGGGGGGACTCCTCCTGGCGGCGGCGGTGGAGCGAAGGGCGGGCCCCTGGGCCCTGGACGCTGCGGGCGTGATCGTCGGCCTCGCCGCCACGGTGCTGCCCCGCCTGCGCTCCCGGCGCCTGGGGGGGCTTTCCTGGTGCCGCGGAACGGCCCGAAGACCGGAACCCGGCCGCCTGCTGATCCTGGTGGCGGACCCCCACTGGAGCCGGGACCTGGTGGGCCTGGAGGAGGCCACCCTCGCCCATCCCGAAGCCGATTGGCTCTTCCTGGGGGACGTCTTCGACGTGTGGGTGGGCCTGCCAGGAATGGAATCCGAGGCCCAGGGGCGCTTCCTGGCCTGGGTGGCGGAGCGGCGCACCCGGGGACGCTGGGTGGGCCTTTGGATGGGCAACCGGGAGTACTTTCTGGACCGCCACGCGGGGGCCTTCGATTTCATGGGCGAAGGCCTCGGCGGGAGGCTGGAGGGGGAGGGCCTGGCCTTCGAGCACGGGGACCTCATCAACGCTGCGGATTGGAAGTACCGGCTCTGGAACCTCGTGTCCCGCTCCGGCGTTACCTGGTCCTTCTTCCGCCTGCTGCCGGGGGCCAGCGCCGCGAGGCTCGCGGCGCGCCTGGAGGCCCGGCTCCGGACCACCAACCGCGCCTACAAGCTGGCCTTTCCCCGGGTGGCCTTCCGCCGGGCCGCCGAGGCCGTCGCGCCCTCCACCTTCGTCACGGGCCATTTCCACACCTTCGAGGGGGAGGCCAACGGACTGGCCCTGCCCTGGGCCTACGAGGGTTCCTTCATGGCCTGGCGGGAAGGGCGGGTGGAGCCCCTCAACCCGGGAGCCTCCGCGCCGGTCTAAGGGAGGGTCCGAGGTGTCCTGGGGGTAACCATGCGCATCCATTCCGCCGTCGTCCTGCTGGGCTTCCTGATGGCCTGCACCCCCTATTCCGTCCACGTCGACTACGACCGGGCGGCCTCCTACGGCAGCTACAAGACCTTCGACTGGTACGAGGCCAGCAAGAGGGCCAAGGCCCAAGCCCGGGGCTCGGACAACCCCATCATGGACCGTCGGGTCCGGGCGGCGGTGGAGCGCGAGCTGGCCGCCAAGGGCTATCGGATGGAGACCCAGGGGGAGACCGACTTCCTGGTGACCTACTACCCCATCTACCGGGAGCGGCGGACCCACGTGAGGACCACGGTGGGCGTGGGCTTCGGGGGCTGGTACCGCCCCTGGGGCTACGGGGTGGGGACCCGCTTCAGCACCGGCGAGACCCATCACTACAAGGAGGGCACCATCGCCCTCGAGATCGTGGACGCGAAGTCCAACCAGCTGGTCTGGCAGGGGGTCGCCGAAGGGGCCCTCTCGGGACTGGACAACCCGGAAGAGGCCGAGGCCCAGATCGGTCGGGCCGTGAAGGACATGCTGGACCGCTTCCCGCCGCGTTGAGGGGTCCCCTCAGCCCGCCGGAACCGGCTCCGCCTCCCGGACCAAGGGCAGGCTCACGCGGAAGGTGGAGCCCTCTCCCTCGGTGCTTTCCACCGTGAGGTCCCCGGCGTGGGCGTCCACCAGGGCCCGGCAGATGCTGAGGCCCAGGCCCCAGCCCTCGCCGGCGTCCGCGGCGCGGTTCTGCCGGAAGGGCTCGAAGATGCGGCCGAGTTCCTGAAGGCTCATGCCCCGTCCCGTATCCCAGACCTCCAGGATCCAGCGGTCCCCTTCCACCCGGGAGCGGATCCCCATCCTTCCCCCGGGGGGCGTGAACTTCAGGGCGTTCTCCACGAGGTTGAAGAGCACTTGGTGCATGGCGGTGAGGTCCACCCGGACCCGGGCGCCGCGGGAGGCCGCGTCGGAATCCACGGCGCAGTCGAGCCCCTTGGCCTCGGCCTTGATGGAGAGGGTTTCGGAGATGCCTTCGAGGATCTCCGCGGGGTCGGTGAGGGCCACTTGGAGGTTGTCGAAGAGGGATTCGGCCTTCGACTTGTTGAGGAGGGTGCGCAGGATGGCCTCCAGCCTCTGGGTCTCGCGCTCCATGACCGCCAGGGTGGGGGAGAGCTCCCCTTGGGCGTCGGTCCTTTCCCGGAGGCGGTCCATGGACAGCAGGATGGTGGTCAGGGGGGAGCGGAGGTCGTGGGCCACCCGATCCAGGAGCTGCATGCGGTCCTCCAGGGCCCGCTTGATCCGGGCGTGGGCCTTCTCCACGTCGCGGTTGCGCTGGACCAGGGCCTCGGTGCGCTTGTGCACCCAGTACTCCAGCTCGTCCGCCCGGCGGCGAAGCCGACGGATCCGCAGGTTCACCAGAAGGGCCCCCGCGCCCAGGGCCGCCAGGATGAACAGGGCCTGCACCACCCGGCGCTGGAACCAGGCGGGGGGGACCTCGATGGGCAGGGGCTCGCTCTCCACCCAGCTGCGGCCGTCCAGGGAGGCCCGCACCCGGAAGCGGTAGCGCCCGGGCGAAGGCTTCATGTACTGGAGGGGGTTCTGGCTGTCCGCCTGCCGCCAGGCCTCGTCCACCCCCTCCATCCAGACCTGGTAGAGGGGCCGGGTCGGGGAGGCGGGCATGGCCACGTCGAAGGTGATCTGCAGCTCCTCCGGACGGGCGGGTAGGCGCAGGGGGCCCGGAAGCCAGAAGCGCTCCTTGCCCGCCAGGACCTCCAGGATCCGTGGGGCCGGGAGATCGGAGGCCGGGACGGGCTGTCGGGTGCCCAGGATGCACAGGCCCCCGATCATCCCGATCCATACGCGCCGCTGGCTGTCCACCAGCACGGCGTCGTGGTTCGTCTCGTCGGAGAGCAGGCCCTGGGCGTGGGTGAGGGGGATCACCTTGCCCTCCCGGACCAGGCTGAGGCCCCGGCTATGGCCGATGGCGAGGGTCCCGTCCGGGAGCATCCGGGACCAGGAGACGTTGTCGTCCAGCAGGCCCTGACGGCGGCCCCACCGGATGAGGCCCGGGCCGCCCCCGGGCACCGGGAGGCCGAAGAGGCCCTCGCTGGTGCCGATCCAGATGCCGCCGCGGGCGTCCTGGTCGATGCAGGTGATGGGCAAGGAGGCGAAGGGGGCGTTCACGACCTGCTTCGTGAAGAGCCCGTCCCGGAAATCGTAGAGCCCGAGGCTGGTGCCCACCAGGAGGCCGGGGCCGAAGGGCAGGAGGTCGTAGGTGGCCTGGGGCCCCACTTCCGCGGGGGGGCGATGGCGCTTGAGGAAGCGGCCCTGGAGATCCAGCTCGAAGAGGCCCAGGTCCGTGCCGGCCCACAGCCGGTCCTGGTGAACCAGGAGGCGCACCACCGCGGCCTCCTGCAATTCCTTGGGGCCCCCCGAAACGATCCTCCCGTTCACCCAGCGGCAGATGCCCTTGTTGGTGCCGACCCAGACCCCGCCCTGGCGATCGGACTCCAGGGCCCAGACCTCGGAACTGGGGAGGCCCTGGCCCTCCGCCCACCGGCTGAAGATCCCGCGGTCCTCCCCCCAGCGGAACAGGCCGTTGTTCGTGGCGATGAGGACGTCCCCGGGGCCCAGCTCCAGGAAGCGCGTCACGGCCCCCAGGCCCAAGCTCGCGCCGGTCTCGGGGTTCTGGGAGATCACCCGGAGTTCGGGCAGCACCTCCACGGCCAGCCCGTCGCCGTCGGAACCCACCCAGAGGGAGCCGTGGCGGTCCATGATGGCCACGTTGATGCGGTCCCGGGGGAGGCCGTCCCGGGCCGTAAGGCGGCGGTCCTTGGTGAGCGGGTCGTGGATGAGCACGCCGTCGCCGTCCAGGGAAAGGATCATCCGGCCCTGGGTGTCGAAGGTGAGGCTCCGTCGCTTGACCCCTTCCGGAAGGTCCAGGTGCACGCGCTCCCATTGGTCCCCCTCCGTGAGCCTCGCCAGCCCCTGGCTCTGGACCGCCCACAGGGCCCCCTTGGGGTCCCGCTCCAGGTCCAGGACCGTCTCCTGGGCCCAGTCCGCCGGGAGGAGGGCGGGATGCAGCGCCCGGCCGTCCCATCGGGCCAGCTGGCCGCGGTGGCTGCTGACCCAGAGATCCCCGTTGGGCCCGATCCCCAGATTGAAGATGGGGGACTTGGCGAAGGGTGGGGGCAGGGAGACGGCCTCGAAGCGGGTGCCCTCGCAGCGGAAGAGGCCCTGGCGGGTGCCCGCCAGGACCCTCCCACCCGGGTCCAGCCCCAGGGAGAAGATCTCCCGCACCGGAAGGCCCCGCTCCGGACCGAAGTTGAGGATCTGGTTGCCCCGGATTCGGGCGACGCCCATGTCCTGGGTCGCCACCCAGATGGCCCCCTCCCGGTCCTCCAGCAAGGCCGAAACGGATCGTCCCAGGAGGCCCTGGTTGGGACCGAAGTGGGTGAAGCCCGAGGAGCCCAGCCGGGCCGCTCCGCCTTGGAGAGTTCCCACCCAGATGAAGCCCAGGCGATCCTCCAGCAGGCAGGTCACCTGGCTTTGGGGGAGGCCGTCCCGGTGATCGAAGCGCCGAAAGGCCAGGGACTGGGCCCGGACCTGCAGGCAGGCCAGGGCCAAGAACCAGGCGAGGAGAAGGGTACGTCGCGGAACGCGGGGCATGGTGGGGGCTCAATGCATTCTATCGGACGTGAGAAGATGGAGTTGGAGCTTGGACCACGTCGCTCCTGGAGGTCGACATGCTGGTGGATGCCCATTGCCATCTGACGGGGGCCTACCTCCCCCCGGAGGAGGTCGGAGCGACCCTCGAGCGGGCGCTCGGCCAGGGCGTGGGAGGCTTCATCGCCGTGGGGACGGATCTCGAGGATTCCCGGAACGTCCTGGCCCTGGCCCGCGCTCACGGGGCCATCCAGGCCAGCCTCGGAGTCCATCCCCACGAGGCCCGGGGCTGGGAGGATGGGAGCGCCGGGGCCCTCGAAGCCCTGCTGGTGGATCCGAACGTGCGCTTCGTGGGGGAGACGGGCCTGGACTTCCACTACGATTTGAGCCCCCGGGAGGTGCAGGAGCGCGTCTTCCGGGCCCAGATCGCCCTGGCCCTGAAGCTGCGAAAGCCCCTGATGATCCATACCCGATCCGCCCCCGAGGAGACCCTCCGGATCCTGGAGATGACCTCCGCGGGGGAGGTGGGCGGCATCATCCACTGCTTCAGCGAGGATCTGGCCTTCGCCCGGAGGGCCCTGGACCTGGGTTTCCACCTCTCCTTCTCGGGCATCGTCACCTTCAAGAAGGCGGAGGCCATCCAGGAGGTGGCCCGCTGGGCTCCGGAGGATCGCATCCTGGTGGAGACGGACGCCCCCTTCCTGGCCCCCGTTCCCTACCGAGGCAAACCCAACGAGCCCGGCTTCGTCCGGTACACGGCAGAGCGGGTGGCGGAGCTGCGGGGCATGAGCCCGGGGCGCCTGGGGGAACTCACGACCCGGAACCTGGAGGCCCTATGCGGCTGGTCGCCGCCCTCCTAGGCGCCGCCGCGATCCTGGAGGCCCAGGCGCCCCTCCTCCCCTGGGAAGGGGCCTCCATGCCCCCCTGGCAGCCGGAGGCCGAGGGCCCCGACGCACCCCTGGTTCCCCCCCCACCCGCCGAGCGTTTCCGGGACCTGAAGGTGAAACTTGGGCCGGACGGCACCCTGAAGGTGGTGGATCCGAAGGGGACCCTTCGCCTCGTCCTCGGCCTGCCCGGAAGGCCGACCCGGGTCTGGAGGGACGGGGGAAGGGCCCTGGAGCCCGCCGGCCAGTGGACCTTTCCCGCCAGGACTCCCTTGATGGAGGGGCGGGGGGAGCTGCTTCTGACCCCGCCGGATCCCCGCATCGCCTTGGAGGGGTTGCTGTGGATCCTGGACGATGGGGAACGCCGCCTCACGGTGGTGCATCCCGCCACAGGGAAGGCGGTCTTCCTGAGGCTTCCCGACCTCGAGGGCCCAGACCTGGCCTTTCGCCCGGAGGGGCTGGAAGTGCGGGAGACCCTCCCGGTCCAGGGGCGCCAGGCCCGGCGGAGATGGTCCTTGGCCTGGCTGGCCCTGCTTCCGCAGTTCGGCATTCTGACCATGGTTCCGGAGGCCCCCCGGGGCACGGCCCTCGTGCCCTTCCCTCGGGAATAGGTCCGGCACGGCCTTGGCTTTACGGGGGTCGGGGACCTCGGGTCCCGATCCCTCATCTACTCCAGGAGGTCGCCATGCTCCCGTCCCTTCGTCGCTCCCAGGCCGCCCTTCTGCTCGCGCCGGCGGCCCTCCTTTGGGTGTCCCCGCCCCTGCTCGGGGCCCAGGCCGGCGAGGAGGAACGGGAATACGGCGGCGAATCCGCGGATCGCTACGCCATGATCCGCGCCCTGGAGGGGGACGTCACCATCCGCAAAGGGGAGGCCGAAGAAACCCTCAGCCCGGGCACCCCCGTGGCCGAGGGGGATCTCATCGAAAGCCACGGACGCGGCGTTCTGCAACTCGGCGATGGCACCCGCGTGGCCTTCGGTGGCTCCACCCGCCTCCAGGTGGCGGCCCTCTTCACCGCCCAGGGGGGGGAGCGCCAGATCCTGCTCCGCCTGGACTACGGGCGGCTGCGGGTGCAGATGGCGGGGGGCGGCGATGTGCGCCTGCGGGTGGACACGTCCTCGGGCTCCGCGACGATGCTGGACCGGGGCCTTTTCTCCCTCGAGGCCGAACGGGACCGCACGGTGCGGGCGAGGGTGGTCTCGGGCCGCCTGAGCTTCACCAACAACCGGGACGAGGTCCGCCTGGGGGCCGGCGAGCGGGTGACGACCTTCAGCAGCGAGGACCGCCTCGGCCAGATCCGGACCTTCAACACCTACGACCAGGACAGCTTCGAGGCCTGGGCCGACACGGTGGTCCAAGCCCGTCGTGGCGAGAGCTACCAACGGGTCCCCCGGGAGATCCGCCACTACGCCGACGAGCTGGACGGGCGCGGCGAATGGGTGGAGGACTCGGAGGCCGGTTGGGTCTGGCGTCCCCAGGTGGAGGTGGAATGGCGTCCCTACTGGCGGGGCCGCTGGGGCTGCTATGCGGGCGGGCTCACCTGGGTGAGCGACGATCCCTGGGGCTACGTGACCTTCCACTTCGGCCGCTGGGGCTGGAGCAACCATTGGGGCTGGTACTGGATCCCCGGCGTCTACTACAGCCCGGCCTGGGTGGCCTGGCCCTGGAACGGCGGCCAGTGCGGGTGGGCCCCCCTGGACTACTGGAATTCGCCCTGCCATTGGGGCTACGGCGGATGGTCGGGCTACGGATGTTGGAACGTGGTGAACGTGACCTACATCAACCAGCCGGCCCTGCACCACCACATTTATTCCGACGCCCACGTGATGGGCACCTTCAGCGGAGGGCGGGACCTGCGCGCTCCTTGGACCCGGGGCCCCGTGGTCGCTACCTCGGCTGAGTTCCGCAACCCCGCCCAGCTGAGCGTTGCCTTCCGGGCGGACATCCACCGGGAGCGCATCCAGGCCTACGATCACCAGATTCAGGCGAGCACCGGCCGAGCCATCGTCCGCCGGGAGGCGCCCTCCCCGGTCGGTGGGGTGCCCACGGGGTCGCCTCGGCTCCCCTTCGCGGATCGCCGGCCCATTCCCACCTCCCCCCGGGAGCACGGGGGCCTGGATCGCCCGGCCCCGCAGCTCGAAACCTCCCCCCGGGAGCGTGGGGGCTTGGATCGTCCGGCCCCTTCGGTCCCGCGACCGGAGGCCTCCCCTCGGGGACGGGGCTTCGAGGTCCGTCCGGCGGACCCCCCCCGGGAAGCCCCTCGACCGGCCCCGGCGGATCAGCCCCGGGAACGCCCCCGGGAGGGCGGCGTCGAGAACCGCCCGGTGGATTCTCCTCGGGAAAGGCCCAGGGAGCGCGGGTTCGAAAACCGCCCCTCGGATATCCGGCGGGATGACCGCCGCTCGGAATCCCCTCGCGAATACAACCGGGAGGAGCGTCCCCGGGATTCCAACCGCGAGGAACGCCCACGGGAGCGCGGGCCCGAAAACCGTCCCCCGGCCCCTCCCCGTGAAGAGCGTCGGGCCCCCCAGCCGGCCCCCCGGGAACGGGCGACGGAATCCCGCAAGGAAGAGCATCGGGAATCCAAGAAGTAGGCCCGCCAGGATAGCCCTGAAATGCTCATGATCCCTTGATGTGCGGGCCCGCCAGGGTTTCGGGCCCGCCGCGGATCGGCCACACTGGAGGCACGGAGGCGCCGTGCCCGAAGGAAAGCAGGTCCAGCAGATGTTTTCCGGCATCGCCGGGAAGTACGACCTGCTCAACCACGTCCTCTCCGGGGGCGTCGACTTCTACTGGTGGTGGCGCATGGCCCGGACCTCCGGGGCCGGCCCCGGGAGCCGCTGGCTGGACGTCGCCGCGGGAACGGGGGATAGCTCGATCGCACTGGCCCGCCGGGGGGCCGAGGTGGTTTCGACGGACTTCACCCACGCCATGCTGCGCCTCGGGCCCGGGAAATTCCGGCGCAAGGGACTGGATCGCCTGGTGTGGGCGAGCAGCGGGGCGGACGCGCAGCGCCTTCCCTTCAAGGAGGCCACCTTCGACGGCCTGAGCATCTGCTACGGCATCCGGAACGTGGAACGGAGGGACCGGGCCTACGCCGAGTTCCTGCGGGTGCTGAAGCCCGGCGGCCGGCTCACCATCCTCGAATTCAGCACCCCGGTGCTGCCGGGCCTCCGTCAGGTCTACGACTGGTACAGCCTGAAGGTCCTTCCCCGCATCGGTGGATGGCTGAGCGGGGATCCCGCCGCCTATGCCTATCTCCCCGAAAGCATCCGGCTCTTCCCGAATCAGGGGGGCCTGGCGGAAGAGCTCCGGAACGCGGGCTTCGAGGCCGTGGGATGGACGAACCTGACGGGCGGGATCGTGGCCCTCCATACGGGGGTGAAGGCCGCGGCCCCTGTCAATTTCGGGACAGTGGATTAGGATGGTGGACAGGAGGTCCTATGTCCAAGCCTGATCTCAGCGCCGCCGCCGCCCTCTTGAAGGACCTGGGGTCCAAGGCCGCGAACGTCCAGGAGGAATCCAAGCCGGCCGCGGCGAAGGCGCCCCGTCCGGCGGATCCGAAGGCCCCCAAAGCCGGCTCGCGCCCCGCTCGGGCCACCGGGGCCGCCTTCACCCGGGGCAGCAATCGGGGGAAGTGATCGAGGGCCTGGGGCCTTGGCACCTTCCTTGAATCAAGATTTACGAGACGGGCCCCGACCCGTTCCCCAGCCCGGTCGCGGGCCTTCCTGGAGCCCCTCCCCTTGTGCCGATGATCTCCCCCTTCCTGCCGGTGGCCCTGGTCCTGGTGGCTGCGCCGCACCCCTTCCAGGAACCCCTGGAGGAGTACCAGGTGCTCGCCAAGGTGATCCGGCACTTTTTGGCCCTGGTGACCTGGCCCATGCCCCCGGATCGCCCCCTGAAGTTCGCGGTGATCGGGGGGAACGGCTTCGGGACCGATCTGGACGTCTCCTTCAGCCGGGGCCCCGTGGGGGGGCGGAAGGTGGTGCTGAAGTACCTGAGCTCCGGGGCCTACCTCGCCGACGGGGAGTCCTACGACGCCGTGTTCATCGACCGCGGGGAGGAGGCCCGACTGCCGGCCATCCTGGCCAAGAGCGCCGGAAAGCCGGTCCTGACCCTGGGTTATTCGCCGGGCCTGGCCAAGCGGGGGGTCATGGTGAATTTCTACCTGGAGAGCAGCAAGATCCGCTTCGAGGTGAACACCGGTCGCACCAAGGAGGCGGGCCTGGCCATCAGCTCCCACCTTCTGGGCATGGCCAAGATCGTGGATTGAGCCGGTTCACCAAAGGGGGGAGCCGTCCATCTCCGGGGGCTGCTCCAGGCCGTAGAGGCGCAGGAGGGTGGGGGCCACGTCGTTGAGGGCTCCCCCGGGGCGGAGGGGCCGGGCCTCGAAACCCTTGGCCACCAGCAGGGCCGGGACGGGGTTCAGGGTGTGGGCCGTGTGGGGATTGCCTGCCTCGTCCAGCATGCATTCGCAATTGCCGTGATCGGCGGTGATGAAGAGGGCGCCTTGCTGCTCCAGCGTGGCCTCGGCGATGAGGCGGATGGAGTCGTCCAGGATGGCGCAGGCGCTGGAAGCGGCACTGAGGTCCCCGGTGTGGCCGACCATGTCCCCGTTGGCCAGGTTGCAGACCAGCAGCTTGAAGTCGCCGCTCCGGATGGCCTGGACCAGGCCCCGCGTCACCTCGTGGCAGCTCATCTCGGGCTGCAGGTCGTAGGTGGCCACCTTGGGACTGGGCACCAGGCGGCGCTCCTCGCCGGGGAAGGGCTCCTCCCGACCCCCGTTGAAGAAGTAGGTGACGTGGGCGTATTTCTCGGTCTCGGCGGTGCGGAACTGCTTCCAGCCCTGGGTCGCCACCAGCTCTCCGAGGATGCGGTCCAGGCTTTGGGGCGGGTAGGCGGTCGCGACGAAGGGCTCCAGCTCCTTGTCGTAGGCCGTGAAGGTGAGCAGCTTCACCGCGGGGTGATGGGAGGGGGCGAAGCCGGAGAAGCCCGGGTGCACCAGGGCATGGCAGAGCTGCCGGGCGCGGTCCGCGCGGAAGTTGAAGAAGATGACCCCGTCCCCGTCGGCGATGGGCTGGAAGGCTGCGAGGCGCGTGGGGGACACGAATTCGTCCGTCTCGCCGCGCGCGTAGGCCGCCGCGATGCCCGCGGCGGCGTCCTCGGCCTCGAATTCGCCCCGGCCGTCCACCAGCAGCCTCCAGGCCCGCTCCGTGCGCTCCCAGCGCTTGTCCCGGTCCATGGCCGTGTAGCGTCCGCAGAGGCTGCCGATCTGGACGAGGGGGCAATCGCGCAGCTGGAAGGCGAGCCATTGCAGGTAGCCGTCGGCGCTCTTCTGGGCCGTGTCCCGGCCGTCCAGGAAGGCGTGGATGGTGGCGGGCACGCCCTCGTCCTGGGCCCACTTAGCCAGGGCCACGAGGTGGTTCTGGTGGCTGTGGACGCCGCCGTCGCTGACCAGGCCCAGCAGGTGCAGGCGCCGGCCCACGGCCTTGAGATGGGCCAGCAGGCCGGCCATGGCGGCGTTATCGCGGAAGGTGTCGTGGCGGATGGCGTGGTCGATGCGCGTGAGCTCCTGCCACACCACGCGGCCCGCGCCGAGGTTCATGTGG
>CAYSXG010000032.1:0-9700 GCA_964434895.1 uncultured Solibacteraceae bacterium
CCCTGCGGGGACCACCCCCGTGGGGGCCGCGGGCCTGCGCGCCCCCAGGGTGGCGGCGGTGGCGGTGCGGGCGGGGCGCCCCTGGGCGTGCCAGCCGTAGCGCGCGCGCAGTGCCCGGCCCAGGCGCCTGGGCGCGTCCGGGGGCGGTCCAAAGGGGCGCTCGGTGCCCCCCAGCTCCAGGAGGGCCTCCCCCAGGCGCAGCAGGCGGCCCTGGGGGCTCCAGTGCTCCAGCACCTGCTGGTAGGCCCCCTGGGCCTCCCACCAGGTCTGGGGCTGGGGATCCAGCACCCGCAGGCTCCGCACCCGGCGCAGGGCCACGTCGATGGGATCCCCGGCCCGCAGCCCCTCGGATCGGGCCGCGCGGTTCAGGAGCCAGAGGGTGGGGAGGCGGCCGGGCAGGGGGCTAAGAAAGGCCAGGGGCCGCTCCCGCAGCCCCGGGTCCCGCTGGGCGGCGATCTGGAAGGGGAGTTCGGGAACCCACAAGGAGAGCATGGGATCTTCCTCTTCGAAACCTGGGATGGGACCTGGGGTGGTGGTGGGGCCCGCGTCCGTGGGGGCCCGGGGCTTCAAGATCCAAGATAGCGAAAAAAAAGAGAAAATCAAGACCCCGAAAAGACCTTTGGAAACGCCATTCACGCGAAGGGATCCTGAAGACCTTCGCGGGTCCATGCCAAATTGCAATCAATGACCGCGTGGCGCGGGGGCGTAGCCTGAAGAACCTGGCTCGGCACAGGACTTCATTCGCGAGGCCCGAAGGGCCCTTCGCGGTTTCTTCTTTTAGCCCCGTACGATAGTGGAGTTGGCTTCAATCCTGCTCGTTCCGCCTCGGCCTTCGGGGGCCGGGGGCCGAGCAGCGCCCGCTGGAGGCGTCCACCTCGTCGATCCACCCGGCCCGGGCCTCGGGGAAGGCGTCCGCGTAGGGCACGTAGGGCTTGAGGTCCAGGATCGGCGTGCCGTCCAGCAGGTCCAGGCCCCGGACCCGAAGACGGCGGCCCTCCACGGCCACCAGCTCCACGGCCGAAAGCCCGAGGGGGTTGGGGCGATGGGGGGAGCGGGTGGCCAGGACCCCCCGCTTGATCCGGGGGCCCCGGGGCGGCTGCACCAGCGGCTTCCAGCCCTCGCTGCGATGGAAGACGAAGAGGATCCAGATCCTGGAAAAGCCCTCCAGCCCGCGCAGGGCCTCTTCGGGCAGGGAGGCCTCCAGCTCGATGAAGGCCTCCGCCGCCCGTCCGGTCTCCGTGCCCTCCACCACGGTGGGCTGGTGGGGCGCGTCGATGCGCCGGGCGTAGGGGGAACGCGCGAAGCCGATGGGCCGGAAGGCGTAGGCGCCAGGATCGCTCATGGGCGCCGGGAGGGGGGCGTTCGCATCGGGGACCTCCGGGCCAGTGTACCGGCCGGTCCCTCGCCCATGGGATCTGGCCGCTCCACCGGAGGAGGGGGGACGAAGGCATGGATCCCGGGTCCTTCCTACCCTTTGACGTCCTTTGGGACGGTTGGCGCGTTCAGGGCCAAGGGCGTCGGGGATTCCATAAGCGGATCGCTCCGCTCAACCGCAATGAGAATCTAGGGGTTTGGAGCGATCCGTGCGCTGGGCCCTTCGCCTGATCCCCTTCTGGATGCTGACCCGGAGCCGACCCTCCCGGGAACGGGAGCTGTTGCTGGAAATCGCCGCCCTTCGGCAGCAATTGGCGCTTTATCAGCGCACCCGGCCCAAACCCGGATTCCAACCCGGGGACCGGTGGCTCTGGGCCTGGGTTTCCCGCTGTTGGTCGGGGTGGAAGGAGGCCTGCGTCCTGGTGAAACCCGAGACCGTGATCCGCTGGCATCGGGCGGGCTATCGCCTCTTCTGGCGATGGAAATCCCGTCCCAAGGGCGGCCGCCCGAAGGTGGCCCCGGAGGTGATCGCCCTCATCCGGAAGCTCGCGCTGGAAAACCCTACCTGACCCTAGATCTCCTGCAAGGCATGCCTTGCGGGAGGGGGGCCCCCCGCATCCACGGGGAGCTGGCGAAGCTGGGCGTGAAGGTCTCCGAGCGCTCCGTGCTGAAGCATCTTCCGTCCCGCCCTTCCTCCCCCCGCGGCCCGACGTGGAAGGCCTTTTTGGCCAACCACCGCGAATCCCTGGCCTCCATGGACTTCATCACCGTCCCCACCTGGCGCTTCCAGCGCCTCAACGCGCTGATCATCCTCAGCCACGGACGCCGGAACGTCCTTCACCTCGTGGTGTCCGTTCGAAATACATGAATCAAACCGGAAGACGCGTGGACACCACGGGGCAGGGGTCTGGGGGCACGGCAGTGCCCCCAGAGGGGTGACAGAAAAAACAAGCGTAGCTTGGTTTTTCGCCAGAGGGGCCATGCCCCGATGGAAGTGGACCCCGCCCCCGAACCCAACAACGCATATATTTCTGGCGGTGTACACTCGGCGTCACGGGGCATCCCACCGTGGAATGGCTCCAGGCCCAACTCCGGAAAGCCTTCCCCGGTGACGCCCCCCTTCCCCAGCGGCTCCTCTTCGACCGGGATCCCCTCTTCGGGGCCGTGAAGGACTACGTCCGGAGCCTCGGCATCAGGCCCCACCTCATCGGCTATCGCTGCCCCTGGCAGAACGGGGTCGTCGAACGCTTCAACGGAACGCTGCGGCGGGAGCTGCTCGATCACGTCATCGTGAGAGACGAAGCACATCTCCATTGCTTGCTCAAAGAATTCACCCGTTATTACCGCGAGGACCGGACCCACCTCGGCCTCGCCAAGGACACGCCCCGTGGCAGGCCCCACCAGCCCCGGCCCGGGCCCGAGGCCCGGATCGCGAGCCTGCCCCGCCCCGGGGGTTTGCATCACCGTTACGAGTGGGAAAAGACGGCTTGATCCGAGAGGCCGGGGACCTGCCCGCCTTGGCCCAGCGAAGCCCCGGCCCCCGTGGGGGCTCGGCATCGGCCCAGGCCCTCAAAGAACTCCAAGGTCCACCCGTAGGCCGCCGTGGGTCCTTCAGTCCACGCCCGGCCCTTTTCGCATAGGGTTGACCCTCGGAAATGGGGTCGGATGGGGTTTTTGCTAGGGACAGGTCGGCCTACGCCGGAACGCAAAAGGACCGGGCCCGGGGCCCGGTCCTCGATGCGGCTGCGATGAATCAGCCCTGGGTCTTGCCGGTGGGGGAGAGCACGGCCCCGACCTTCAGGGCCTCACTGCCGGTGGCCACGGTGGGGATGCCCATGTTCTTGACGGTGCGGATGAAGGTCTTGGTGGCCCGGGCCTGGCCGCCCAGGACCGAGTCCGTGTCCACCACCACCACGAAGTCCGGGCGCTGGCCCTGGAGGATGCTGTAGGCCTGGTCGATGTCCTTGGGGCTCGCGACGTTCACGGCCCGCAGCTCGATGTTCTGGGCCTTGGCCGCGGCGGCCAGCTCGGCCACCACCGCCTTGTTGGCCTCGAGGTTGCACACCACCATGGCTTCCCGGTGCTTGGAGAAGCGCTGGGAGGCGTCCTGGATGAGGGAGTCGAAGTTGCCGGCCCAGAGGCCGGCGGAGGCCCCCAGAAGAACGGCACTGCGGAGGAAGGTGCTCGTCGCGGACATAAGCTCTCCTAATGAGTTTGAAAGAACCGGGGCCGGTCGTCGTACCCCTTGAAGAGCGTTAACGGAGGGACGCGGGAACGGTTTATAAAAAAATTTGGTTCTCGCGGATCCGCGGGGTGGGACCCCCAGGCAAGGCTGGAACAGGGAGGCGCCGGCTGCCTCAAGGAGGGCCCGGAGCACCAAGGGACGAGCTCGGGGTCCGGGACTTGTGGAAATTTCCGGGGAGGCTGATGAACCGGTGATAAACGGTGATGGACGGTGATGGGTTTGGGGAGGAAGTCATCCCCGTTGATCCCCGTTCATCACCGGTTTTCATTGGCTTTTCCGATGACCCCGAACGGCGCCCGGTGCATGCGTCCTCAGGCAGGGCCCAGAGCACACAGAATTTCTGGGAAGGCTGATGAACCGGTGATAAACGGTGATGGACGGTGATGGGTTCGAGGAGGAAGTCATCCCCGTTGATCCCCGTTCATCACCGGTTTTCATTGGCTTTTCCGATGACCCCGAACGGCGCCCGGTGCATGCGTCCTCAGGCAGGGCCCAGAGCACACAGAATTTCTGGGAAGGCTGATGAACCGGTGATAAACGGTGATGGAGGGGCGAAGGGTTCGGGGGCGGGGTCCAGGTTCCGCGTCATTCGTTCCGGGTCTCCAGGCGGGGGGCCCCCGTGGCGGGGATCACCAGGACCCACAGGCGCCCGAACTCCGTCTCCGGCCAGTCCAGGGGGCCGACGAGGCCCAGGCCCCGGGCCAGGGGGGCCAGGGTGTTGGAGTGCCCGCAGATCGCGACGGTGCTTCCGCGGTGGCGTCGCAGCACCTCCTGGACGAGGTCCTGGACCCCGGCGGCCGGTCGGATCTCCAGGGGCAGGCCCAGGGCCCCGGCGGCGGGGGCGAGGGTCTGCTGGGTGCGCCGGCGGTCCGAGGCGTAGAGGGCCGTGGGGTGGAAGGGGGAAAGCCTGGGGATCCAGGCGCGGGCCCGCTGTAGGCCCGCGGGGCTCAGCTCGGCGTCCGGGGCCTCGGAGACCTTCTCCGCGTGCCGGAGCAGGAGCACCGTGGTGTCCTGGGCCCCCAGGAGGGACGCGACGAGAAGGAGAAGGGGGAGCAGGGGGCGCATGGTCCCATTGTTCTTCAGAAGGCCGCGGGCTCCCCGGTTTTTCTAGGGCAGCATCGTCCGCCGCAGCAGGCCGTTCAGGCCGACGATCTCCAGGCGGTTGTCGCTGCGGTGGCGCTCGGTGATGGGCGAGAATTCCAGGGGGAGGGCCCGCCCCTCCTCCCAGCGGAAGACGAGGCCGGGCACCGATTCGTTGCCGTCCTCCTCGAAGGAGCGGTAGCGGGGGGTGGAGAGGCCCGCGCCGTGATCCCCGTAGAGCACCACGGTCCAGCGCTGGTCCCGGGGCAGGCCTTCGAAGAAGTTCCGGAGGCAGGCGTCCACGTAGCGCAGGCTCGCGGCGTAGCGGCGGCTGAGCCGGGGCTCCTGGCGGGTTCCGGGGGCGGAGTCGAAGGGGCCGTGGGAGGTGAGGGTGATGATCTGGACCAGGGCGGGGGCGGCGGGGGGGGGGCCGGCGATGAAGCCCCCGGCGGCCCGGAAGAGGCTTTCGTCCAGGCGGCCCCAGCGGGCGTCGGGCTCGGGGCGGATGTCCGCGGCGTCCAGGAAGCGCCGCACCCCCATGCGCTGGAAGGCCTCCTCCCGGTTCCAGAAGGTGCGCTCGTTGGCGTGGAGGACGTAGGTGGGGATTCCCCGCCTGGCCAGGGCCGCGGGCAGGGAGGCCTCCCAGGGCAGGGCCGGGTTCTGGTAGACCGGTTCGGGGGTGAGGGGCCGCAGGCCCATGAGCAGCTGGAAATCCGATCCCGAACTGCCGGAGATCCCCGTGTGGTTGGGGTTCAGCTTGAAGCAGCCCACCTGGGCGGCGAGGCGGTCCAGGTAGGGGGTGAAGGCCCCGTCCCGGGCCTGGCGGCCCAGGGCCCGGTAGTCCAGGCTCTCCACCTGGATGGCCAGGACCCTCGGCGGGGCGCCGCCCCCCAGGATCTGGATGGGAAGGGGGCGGTGCACCGCCAGGTCCTTTTGGAGTCGGAAGGCCGCCCGCTTTTCCCCGGGCAGGGAGAGGGTCTCGTAGGCGTCTTCGAGGCTGCTGATCAGGGAACCCTGCATCCGCCGGGCCCACCGCCGTCCTTCGATCTCCCCGGCCACCGCCGCCGGGGAGACCGAAGCCGCCCACAGCTCGAGGGCCGCCCAGGCGGCGCTGAGGCAGGTCACCCGGAGCCAGGTGGGGCGGGGAAGGCGGGCGGGCAGGGCGCGGCCCAGCCAGATCACGCCCCCGAGGGCCGCGGCCATGGCCCAGGGCAGGAAGAGCTCCCAGGAGCGGATGGCGGCGCTGGCCTCGTGGTGATGGATGGCCAGGGACCAGAAGCTGGGCACGTCCAGGAAGACCTGCCCGTAGCTCCCCAGCACCACCGAGAGTCCCGCATTGAGGCCGGCGAAGATCCAGAGCCCTCGGGCCCCGCCGAGGCGGTGGGCCCAGGCGCCGAGGGCCAGGTTCCCCAAGGTGGTGGCCAGCAGGCAGAGGAAGAAGGGCCGGACCCCGCCGACCCGGGCGTAGCAGGCGGCCTCCATCAGCAGGCCCGGGGCGGCGATCCAGCCCATCAGGGCCAGGGAGCGCAGCTCGAAGCGAAGGCCCATTCCCTTCTCGCGGGGGAAACCGCCTTCCAGGATCTGGGTTTCCGGGATCATGGGGGCTCCGGGGCCACCTTCCAGGTTTGCGGTTCCGGAGGGGAAGGCCAGCGTCCTTTTCGGCGCGCGTTTTTGGTGGGCTGAGAAAGCTTAGTCCCGCGGGGTGGGGCCGGGGTGGGTTTTTCCGCGAAGGGGGCCGGAGGTATGAGAACTTTTTGAGCACCCTTTTTATGGACTTCCCGTGCCCCAGGACCCCCCATCGCCCTCCGCCGAGCCCTGCCTGCTCCACGGCTACTTCGAGGCGGCGCTTTTGCGCTGGCCCGAGCGCAGCGCCGTGGAGGTGCCCCCGGGGCCCGGGCGCCCGGAGCGCCGGAGCCTGAGCTACGAGGAACTGGATCGGCGGAGCCGCGACCTGGCGGGAGCCCTGGGCCCGAAGGTGGGGGCGGAGCGGGTGGTGGCCATCCTCCTGCCCCGGGATCTCGAACTCTACGTGGCCCAGCTGGGGGTGCTGAGGGCCGGGGTGGCCTACACCTGCATCGATCCCTCCTTCCCGGACGAGCAGGTGCGGGACATCCTCGAGGACGCCGAGGCGGTGGCCCTCCTCACGGATGGCCCGGGGGCGGCGCGGGCCCGGGGCCTGGGGACCGGGGTGGAGGTGATCGAGGTGCCGACCGGGCCCGGCGGCGGGACCGTCCTCCCGGCCGCTCCCTGGCTGGGCCCCGAAAGCCTGGCCTACCTCATCTACACCTCGGGCACCACGGGGCGGCCCAAGGGGGTGATGATCGAGCACCGGGCCATCGCGAACCTGGTGGGCTCGGACATCGAGGCCTTCGGGCTGGGGCCCGGGGACCGCGTGGCCCAGGGTTCTTCGCCCTCCTATGATTCCTCCCTGGAGGAGATCTGGCTGGCCTGGGCGGTGGGGGCGACGGTGGTGGTCCTGGACGACCAGGCGGCGCGCCTGGGGCCGGACCTGGTGGCCTGGCTGCGCTCCGAGCGCATCAGCGTCCTGTGCCCCCCGCCCACCCTTCTGCGGACCATGGGCTGCGCGGATCCCCGTTCGGCCCTGCCGGACCTGAGGCTGCTCTACGTGGGGGGGGAGGCCCTCCCCCGGGACGTGGCGGACCATTGGGCCTCGGGGCGTCGCCTGGTGAACGGCTACGGTCCCACGGAATGCGCCGTGACCTCCGTGAGGACGGACATCCTGGAAGGGGGTCCCATCTCCATCGGCCGCCCCGTGCGGGGCCTTCGGGCCTGGGTGCTGGACGAGGCTCTGGAGGAGGTGCCCGAAGGCCAGCAGGGGGAGCTCTGCCTGGGGGGGATCGGCCTGGCGCGGGGCTACCGCCACCGGCCCGAACTCACGGCGGAGAAATTCCCCGTCCACCCCCGCTTCGGCCGCATCTACCGCACCGGCGACCTGGTCTCCCGGGACGGGGAGGGGGTCCTGCACTGCTTCGGCCGCATCGACGCCCAGGTGAAGCTGCGGGGCTACCGCATCGAGCTGGAGGCCGTGGAGGCCCGCCTGGCGGAGTGCCCGGGGGTCCGGGAAGCCGCCTGCCGCGTGCAGGGGGAGGGACCCCAGGCCCTTCTCGTAGCCTTCGTCGTGCCCGAGCGGCCGGAGGCCCCGCCGGACTTCGAGGCCCTGAGGGCCGCCCTGGCCCGGGTGCTGCCCGCCTACATGGTGCCCGCCCGCCTGGGGATCCTGGAGGCCCTGCCCACCACCGTGGGGGGCAAGCTGGACCGCCGGGCCCTACCGGAAGTGGAGGCTCAGGCCCAGGCCCCGGACCCGGCCTTCGCGGCCCCCCGCACGCCCCTGGAGCTGCTGGTGGCCGAGGCCTTCGCGAAGGTGCTGCCCGGGGAGCCGCGGCCCTCCCTCCACCAGGACTTCTTCAAGGACCTGGGCGGGGATTCCCTCAGCGCCGCCCTGGTGGTGTCCCGGCTGCGGGAGCGGCCGGAGGCGGCCTCCGTCACCGTGCGGGATCTCTACGAGGCCCGGACCCTGGAGGCCCTGGCCCGGCGCCTCCACGCCGAAGGGCCCCCGCCGGAGGCCAGGGCCCCCCGGGCCCCGGGGGGGAACCCGGTCCTGGCCACCGCCCTGCAGGCCGCGTGGCTGCTGGTGGGGCTGATGCTGGGGGGCCCCGCGGCCTACCTGCTGGCCTTCCGGGCCCTGCCCTGGCTGACCCGGGGCCTGGGCCTGGGGCCCTTCCTTCTGCTGGGCCCCCTGCTGGGCTTCGCGGGGGCCTGCCTCTACGCCGGGGCCGCCGTGGCCCTGACGGTGGGGGTGAAGAGGGTCCTGGTGGGGCGCTACCGGGCCGGGCGGAGCCCCCTGTGGGGGAGCTTTCACGTCCGCCACTGGATGGTGCAGCAGACGGCCCGGATCATTCCCTGGGCCCTGCTGGAGGGCACGGACTTCGAGATCCGGGCCCTGCGGGCCCTGGGGGCCCGCATCGGCGCGCGGGTCCACCTCCATCGGGGCGTGAACCTGAGGATGGGGGGCTGGGATCTACTGGACATCGGGGACGACGCGAGCCTGGGCCAGGACGCCCTGGTGCGCCTCGTGGACCTGGAGGACGGGGAGCTGGTGGTGGGGCCCGTGGTCCTGGGCCCCGGCGCCACCCTGGAGGTGCGGGCCGGCGTGGACGGCCACACGGAGCTGGGGGCCGGGGCCTACCTCACGGCCCTCTCCTCCCTGTCCCGGGGGAGCCGCATTCCCGCCGGGGAGTGCTGGTCCGGCGTGCCGGCCCGGCCCGCGGGCCGGGCCCCCGATCGCCCCGAGGCGGCCGGGGTCGAGCTCAGCCCCGGGGTCCACGGCCTGCTGCTGCTGGGGGCGAAGCTGGTCCACCTGCTGCTGCTGAGCCTGCCCCTGGAGCTGGGGCTCCTGGCCGCCGCCCGGATCCTGGGCGTCGATACGGAGCGGGCCCTGGCCTGGTTCCGGCACCCCAGCCTCGAGGCCCGGGTCCTGGGGGGGGCCGCCCTGGTGGCCCTGGTCTCGGGGCCCCTGACGCTGCTGCTGGAGGCGGCCTGGCTGCGGGCCCTGGGCCCCGTGCGGGAGGGGGTCATCCCCCGCTGGAGCCCCGCCTACCTCCGGGTCTGGATCAAGGCGGGGTCCGTGCTTGCCGCCGGGGAATGGCTGAGCGGCACCCTCTTCTGGCCCCCCTGGCTGCGCCTGGCGGGCATGAGGGTAGGCCGCGGCTGCGAGATCAGCACCATCCTCGATGTAGTCCCGGAGCTGGTGGAGATCGGCCCCGAGACCTTCTTCGCCGACGGCATCTACCTGGGGGGTCCCCGGGTCCACCGGGGGGCCGTGAGCCTGGGACGGCTCCGGCTGGGGCGCAACACCTTCCTGGGCAACCATGTGGTGGTGCCCGGCGGCCAGGAGCTGCCGGACGACGTCCTGGTGGGGGTCTCCACGGTGGCCGAGGGGGAGCGGATCCGGCCGGGCACCTCCTGGTTCGGCCACCCCCC
>CAYSXG010000032.1:9710-12822 GCA_964434895.1 uncultured Solibacteraceae bacterium
CTCCGGCGGGAGGTGGTGTCCAGGCCCCGCGGCCTCACCCCCGACCCCGCCGGGACCCGCTACGGGAACCGGTCCTTCGGGGAGGCCCTGCGCTTCGCCCTCCCGGTGCCGCCCCTGCTGGTCTTCGCCCTGTGGGCCGAGGGGCTGGCCTGGGCCGAGGCCCGCTGCTCCGGCCCCCTGCTGCTGCTGGGGGCCGCCCCCCTGGCCAGCCTGGCGGTGGGGGCCGCCTTCTGCCTCCTGATCCTCGTCCTCAAATGGGGCCTCCTGGGGCGGGTGAGGCCCGGCCAGCACCCCCTCTGGTCCTGCTGGTGCAGCCGCTGGGACTTCCTCTACGTGGCCTGGGGGGTCTATGGCCGGGGCAGCCTGTCCTCCCTGGAGGGCAGCCTCCTGCTGTCGGTCTACCTGCGGGCCATGGGCGTGAGGATCGGCCGCCGGGTGGCCCTGGGCCCGGGTTTCGCCCAGGTGGTGGATCCGGACATGCTCCACTTCGAGGACGGGGCCACCGTGAGCGCGCTCTTCCAGGCCCACACCTTCGAGGACCGGGTGCTGAAGATCGACCATGTCCTCATCCGCCGGGGGGCCAGCGTGGGCCCGGCGGCGGTGCTGCTCTACGGCGCCGACGTGGGCGAGCGGGCCTGGGTGGGGCCCCACAGCGTGGTCATGAAGCGCGAGCGGCTCCTGCCGGACCACGACTACGAGGGCTGCCCCACCCGGCCCGAGGCCCGCCCCCGGGCGGAGGGTCCGAACGAAAGGGGCCATTAGCAGTTGCCCTTCCGGAGCCGGCGGGTAGACTTCCCCCGAAAACAGCCCTAAGGGAGGAAATGTGCACGGCAATACCCCCTCCGCGCCTCGCGTGGCCGCCCTGGTCGGTCCCTACCTGGGGGGCAAGACCTCCCTGCTGGAGGCCCTGCTCCTGCACGGCGGCGCCCTGCCCCGCAAGGGGAGCGTGAAGAACCACGACACCGTGGGGGACGCCAGCCCCGAGGCCAGGACTCGCGGTATGAGCGTGGAGCTGTCGGTGGCCACCTGCGACTACCAGGGCGAGACCTGGACCTTCGTCGACTGCCCGGGCTCCGTGGAATTCCAGCAGGAGGGCCTCAACGCCCTCCAGGTGGCGGACATCGCCGTGGTGGTGGTGGAGCCCGAGCCCCACAAGGCCCTCACGGCGGGGCCCATCCTCAAGGCCCTGGACGACCGGCGCATCCCCCACCTCGTCTTCATCAACAAGTGCGACCTACCGGGGGCCGGGGGAAGGCTTTCGGACGTGCTCACGGCCCTCCAGGGGGTCAGCGAGAGGCCCCTGGTGCTGCGGGAGATCCCCATCCGGGACGGGGAGACCATCACCGGCTTCGTGGACCTGGTGAGCGAGCACGCCTACGGCTACAAGCCCCACGCCGACGCGGACCTGGCCAGCCTGCCGGAATCGGTGCTGCCCGAGGAGGAATTCGCCCGTCGGGAGATGCTGGAGCACCTGGCGGACTTCGACGACCACCTCATGGAGGAGCTGCTGGAGGACATCAGCCCCGCGGCGGAGGAGATCTACGACAACTTCGCCCGGGACCTCCAGGGGGACCTGGTGGTGCCGGTCTTCTTCGGCAGCGCCGAGGAGGACCACGGCATCGCCCGGCTCATGAACGCCCTGCGCTTCGAGGCGCCGGACCCGGAGGCCACCGCCCAGCGCCTGGGCCTCCCGGCGGAGCCCGTGCTGGCGGGGGTCTTCAAGACCGTCCACGCCCAGCACATCGGCAAGCAGAGCCTGGCGAGGGTCTGGCGGGGCGAGCTCGCCGACGGCATGACCCTCAACGGCAACCGCCTGAGCGGCATCCAGCGCCTCCTGGGGGGCCAGCAGACCAAGGTCCAGAAGGCGGGGCCGGGGGAGGTGGTGGCCCTGGGCCGCCTGGAGGAGGCCCGCACCGGCCAGGGGCTCACCCCCGCCAAGGGGCTGAACCTGGCCTGGCCCGCCCCCCTGCAGCCCTGCTTCAGCTACGCCCTGAAGGTCACCAAGAGTGGCGACGACGTGAAGCTGGGCGCGGCCCTGGCCAAGCTTTGCGAGGAGGATCCCTCCCTGGCCTACGAGCAGACCCCCGACACCCACGAGCTCCTGGCCTGGGGCCAGGGGGAGGTGCACCTCAAGAACGCCCTGGATCGCCTGCGGGGCCGCTTCGGCGTGGACGTGAAGGCCGAAAGGGCCCAGGTGCCCTACAAGGAGACCTTGCGGCGGCCGGTGCTCAACTTCCACGGCCGCTACAAGCACCAGACCGGGGGCCACGGCGCCTTCGGCGACGTGTACCTGGATATCCGGCCCCAGCCTCGGGGGGAGGGCTACGCCTTCGCCGAAAGCATCGTGGGGGGGGTGGTGCCCCGGCAGTTCTTCGGTTCCGTGGACCACGGGGTGCAGGACTACATGAGGCAGGGGCCCCTGGGCTTTCCCGTGGTGGACATCGCCGTGACCCTGGTGAACGGCAGCTACCACTCCGTGGACAGCAGCGACATGGCCTTCAAGGCCGCGGCCCGGGTGGCCATGAGCGAGGGCATGCCCAACGGCCAGCCGGTGCTGCTGGAGCCCATCGTCTCGGTGGAGATCAGCGTCCCCAGCGACTTCACCGCCAAGGCCCAGCGCCTGGTCACGGGGCGGCGGGCGGGCCAGATCCTGGGCTTCGACCAAAGGGTGGGCTGGAGCGGGTGGGACGTGGTGAGCGCCTACATCCCCCAGGCGGAGATGCATGACCTGATCCTGGAGCTGCGCTCCCTCACCATGGGGGTGGGCACCTTCACGTGGACCTTCTCCCATCTGCAGGAGCTGGAGGGCCGGGAGGGGGACTCCGTGGTGAAGCATCGCCGGGCGGCCCTGGTGGGCTGATGCTCAGGCCAGGAGGTTCAGGGTCGGGGGGGCCGGGCCGGTGCCGGGCCCTCCCGGGCCCTGGGCCTGGCTAGGGATGGGGGCGGTGGCCTTGGGGGCCGGCGGCGGGGCCGGGGCGGGGCCCGTATCCGGGGCCACGAAACCGCCGGCCCGGGGGATGGTGTCCGCCTGGGTCGAAAAGGGCAGGAGGTTGAGGATGGACCCGTAGAGGGCGTGGGCCGCCACCCGCAGGTCCTGCCCCTCGCTGAGGTC
>CAYSXG010000033.1:0-12521 GCA_964434895.1 uncultured Solibacteraceae bacterium
CGCTATTCGGTGGGGGAGGGCCCGAAAAAGCGGGACTGGTTCGGAGCGGTTCAGGGCAATCGCCTGGTGCTCGCCGGGAGCCGGAGGGTCCTGGAGTCGGCCCTGGCGGGGGATTCCTCGGCGGAGGGGCTGGGGGAGGGCCGGGCCTTCCTGGACGCCCATGACAGCACCCTCCTGATCACCGAGGCCGGCGCCGCTCGGATGTTCGAGGCCCTTTCCAAGGGGATGCAGAAGGGCTCCTCCGAGCCTGCCACCGGCCCTTCGAGGCTCATGGGCCGGGCCCTCCTGGGGCCCTGGGTCGATAAGGCCCAGACCTCGGTCCGCCGCCTGGCCTTCACCTTGGACCTACCCCCGGCGGGAGGCCTCGAAGTCGGGGCCCGGATCCTCCTTCGGCCTGGCAGTTCCTTGGGGACGCTCCTGGGGGAAGGGGCTTCCACGGGACACCCCTTGGGAGTCCTTCCCGGAGGGGCCTACGCGCTGGCCCTTGGCGGACAGGGGGCCGACGCCGGGGGCTTCTTCCAGACCGGGTTCCTCGCGGCCCTCGACGAGGGGAAGGGGTCCCTTTCTACCGAACTCAAGGAGCGCTGGCTCGCTTCGAGGGAGGCGGTGGGTCGGCAGATCCAGGGCGCCAGCCTCCGCCTCGGCCCCCCCGCCCCCTCCGCTACGACCCTCCTGGGCAACCTGGAGGCCCTGGTGCGGGTGAAGGACGCTGCGGCCTTCCGGGAGGCCAGCCTCGAAAGCTATCGGGTCCAAGGAGAGGTCCTGAAGGCCCTCGGAACCGATGCGGCCATGGCGGTCCGGGAGGGCGTCGTCCCCGGGGTCACGAGCTGGACCCTCTCCCTGGAGGGAGGTAAGGGGGCGGACGCCCAGGTGCGGATGGTCGGCTCCCTTCTCTTCGGGGCGGAGGGGTTCCGCCTCTCCTTCGGGGTCCTGGACGCCCGGACCCTCCTCGTCGTCCCCGGCGGGGGGGAGGCCCTGACCGGGGCCATGGATCGGGTCCGCCAGGGCGGGACCCTGGCCTCCAGTCCCGGGATCCGAAGCGTGGACGGCCACCTGCCCCCGAGGGCCCTCCTGGCCTGCTACCTGAACCCCAAAGGGATCCGGGACATGGCCCAGGTCCTGCTGCAGGCCTTCGCGGGACCCCAGGCGAAGGCCCTGCCGGAGGTGGCCGAGGGGGCCCCGGCCGCCCTGGCGCTGGCCTGGGATGGGGAGGGGCTCACGGCCAAGGCCGTGGTTCTTCCCGAGACCCTGGAGGCCTTCGCGGCCCTGATCCGGGGGGCCGGAGCCCTTCTGCCCAAGGGCCACGGCCCCCGGGCGGTGAAATAGCCGGCTATTCGTACCTCAGGGCCTCGATGGGGTCCAGCTTGCTGGCCTTGGCGGCGGGGTAGAGGCCGAAGACGAGGCCCACCAGGCCCGGCACCGCCAGGGCCGAGATGAGGGCCCAGGGGGGCACCAGGCCCAGGGCTTTCATGAGCCAGCGGCTGAGGGCGTGGCCCAGCACCGTGCCCACGAAGAGGCCCAGGGCCCCGCCCACCAGGCAGAGCAGCACGGCCTCGATGAGGAACTGGGCCAGGATGCTGCGGCGCCGGGCCCCCATGGCCTTGCGGATGCCGATCTCCCGGGTGCGTTCGGTGACGCTCACCAGCATGATGTTCATGACGCCGATGCCGCCCACCAGGAGGCTGATGGACACCATCCCCCCGGCGGCCAGCATGAGGGTCCTGCCCAGCTTCTCCACCGTCTCCACCTGCTTGCGGTTGGTGCTGAGATCGAAGTTGTCGGGATCGCCCCCCATGAGGCCCCGGATGCGGCGCAGGGAGGTCTTCAGGTGCTCCTCGGCCTCCGGCAGGGGCATGCGGGGGTCCACCTGCAGGCGCCATCGGACGTTGGCGACGGTCCAGGGCTGCCAGAGCTCCTTGAAGCTCCCGAAGGGGACGAACAGTTCGTTGTCCGTTCCGCCGATGTTGTCCTCGTCGTCCGTGGGCACGAAGGGGATGTCGCCCTGCTTCTTGAGGATGCCGATGGCCTCCACGGTCTGACCCCCCACGGTGAAGGTGCGCCCCAGGTCCTTTTCGGAAAAGCCCAGATCCTGGGCCAGCCGCGCCCCGAGGACGCCCACCGGCAGCTTGAAGGCCCGGTCCGTGGGGGTGAAGCCGCGTCCGCAGGCCAGTTCGAAGTTGTTGATGGCGAGCCCGTTCTCGTCCACGGCGTGGAGGATCACGCGGCGCGTGACCTCGCCCACCTTGGCGACGTTGGCGCGGTTCCAGACGAAGACCTCGGGGGAGGCGAGGAGGATCTCCGGGGCCATCTCCCGCAGCTCGTGGATGGTTTCCGCGTCCAGGGCCTGCCAGCGCACCTTCTTGCCGGACTTCCACACCTGGCTGGACATCCAGGGGGAGAGGAAGAAGGTGTGGCTCCCCTCCTTGTTCACGTCCGCCATGATGCGGGCCTCGAGGCTCTTGGTGAGGTGCACCACGGTGATGACCGAGGCCACCCCGATGATGATGCCAAGGGTGGTGAGCACCGAACGCATGCGGTGGGCCCAGAGGCTCTGCAGGGCCGAGTGGAACTGCTCCCGGAAGCGGGTGCCGAAACCGCTCATTTGGCGGCCTTCGGTGCGAGGCGCACGGGGTCGCCGGGCCTGAGGGAGGCCAGGGCCTTGATGGGGCCGGTGATGACCTCTTCGCCCTGCTTGATGCCTTCCCGCACCTCCAGGGCCCGCCGGGTGGCCGCCCCCCCCGTCGGCGTGCGCTCCTCGGCTCGGCCCTCCTTCACCACGACGACCGCCGTGCGGGTCTTGGCCATGAGGCCAAGGCCGCCCGCCCTCGCCTCCCGCGCCAGCGCCGCCGCCAGGGGCACGGCCAGGACGTCCTTCAGCTCCTTGGAGAGCACCGCCGCCCGGGCGCTCATGCCGGGGCGGAGGACCGAGAGCTCCGCGGGGCTCCCGAGCAGCTGGAGGCGCACCTTGTAGTTCTGGGCGTCGTTGCCCCCGGGCATGCCCGTCGCCTGGCCCCGGTCCGAGGAGGTGGCCACCGTGAGCACCTTGCCCTGGAACACCTTCCCGGGCACGGCGTCCACCTGGATCTCCGCGGGCTGGCCCTCCCGGAGCTTCACCACGTCCAGTTCCCCCACCTTCATTTCCATGAGGATCTCGGTCATATCGGAAATGACCATCAGGACGGCGCTGGCGATGTTGGTCTGGCCCGCCACGGCCATTTCGCCCTTCTCCGATTTCAGACCCGTGACGCGGCCGGACATGGAGGCCCGGATCATGGTCTTGTCCAGGGCGTCCTGGGCCAGGGCCACCTGGGACTGGGCCTGCTGCACGGCCACCTTCGCCCGTTGCAGGGAGATCTCCGCGTTGTCACGGGTCAGTTTGATGTCCTGGTAGGCGTCGAGGGAGATGAGCCCCTGGCGATGCAGGGCCTCCTGTCGTTGGTGGCCCGCCTGCTGGCGCTGGTAGGTGGCCTCGGCGTTCTCCAGGTCCTGCTTGGCCATGCGCAGGCCCAGCTCCGCGCGGTTGAGGTCCTGCTTGTAGCGCTCCTGGTCGATGACCACCAGCAGGTCCCCGGCCCTTACCTCCTGGCCGTCCCGCACGCGCAGCTCCTTGATCTCGCCGGTGACGGAGGTGCCCACGTTCACCTTGGTCTTGGCCTGGATCTCCCCGTTGGCGGTGACGCTCTCCCGCAGATCCTGCCGCTTCACGACCTCCACGGTGAAGACGGGTTCGGCCTCCCGGCCCCGGACCAGGGAGGCCCAGCCCCCCAGGCCCGCCACGGAGGCCACGAGGATGGAGCCCAGGATCCACTTCTTGCGTTTGGTCATGCCGCCCCTCGCGACTTCAAAGACGTTGGCGATGCTTGAAGCTTAACTGAGGGGATTCAGGCCAGGGTTCCCGCTCAGCCCACCATCCAGCGGGCCAGGCGGAGCCAGGGCCCCGTTCCCGCGATCAGCAGCCGCAGGGGGTGGGAGAGCACGATGAAGAGGGCGCCCCAGCCGAAGGCGGGATGGAGCCTGCGGGTGCGGGCCCAGTCGTAGCCGAGGCAGGCCAGGACGCAGAGATCCGTCAGACCGAAGTAGGTGAGGGGCCCCCCCGTTTCCAAGGCGTGGATGGGGATGCGCGCGATGGCCGCCGCCAGGATGCCCACCCCTGCTAGCAGAATCAGGCGCTTGTGGACATCGGGCCGCCGGCGGTACCAGAGCCCGAGGCCCACCAGGGTTCCGAAGACGAAGAGGTCCCCCATGGGCACCACGAGGAAGACCAGCGGGGGCGGCCCCGGCGTGTGTCCCAGGCGCGCGGCGGTGATCGCGACCTTGGCGCCCACCCCGAGCATCAGGACGGCCAGCAGGCTCCCTAGGATCCCCAGCCTCCGGTGCAGGTCCACGCGCTCGGCGGACACCAGGCGGGCCTGGAGGATGAAGAGCCCGAACCAGAGGGACATCACGAGGCCGTGCAGGTGCAGCAAGGGAGGAAGGGCCGGGCTGCCGAAGGCCAGCTTCAGGTAGTAGGTCTTGGCGAAGCCCACGAAGATGAGCGCGGCCACGCCCAGGCCCGCCGCCACATAAAAGCCCCTGCCCGGGGCCCGGAGGGTCGCGGGTCTCATGGTCTAGGCCCCCCACACCTCGGGCTCTTCGGCATGGACGCGGGCCAGGAGCTCCAGCTGGATGAGGCGCATGAAGTCCTGGGCGTTGGTCATCACGCCGAAGGCCTGGTTGGTGCCGCGGTCCTTGAGCTTGGAGACCAGGAATTCGGTCTGGTCCACGCAGATGGTGGTGATTTCCGCCAGCTCCCCGCCGGGCTTGGTGCAGAAGGTGGGCAGCATGTTTCCGGCGGCGATGCTGTGAAGGGCCGTGGCCACCATCACCACCATGGTGGCCTGGTTCGTGTATTCCCGCATGCGGGCCTGGGCCTCCAGGGCGTCGGTGATGGTCTCGGGAAGGGGGCCGTCGTCGCGGATGGAGCCCGCCAGGACGTAGGGCGTGCCGGTGACCGTGCAGGCGTGCATGATGCCCTCCTTCACGCGCCCGGACTCCACCAGGGCGGCGATGGAGCCGGCCTTCTTCACCTCGTTGATGGCGCGCATGTGGTAGGCGTGGCCGCCGACCTCCGGCGTGCCGTCCTTCTTCATGCCCAGGGTGGAGCCGAAGAGGGCGGCCTCCACGTCGTGGACCCCCACGGCGTTGCCGGCGAAGACGCAGTGGGCGAAGCCGTTGTGGATGAGCCATTCCATGGCCTCTCGGCCCCTCGCGTGCACCAGGGCGGGCCCGATGACCCAGAGGATGTGCCCGCGCTCCCCGCGGTTCTCCATGAACTGCCGGAAGATGGACTCGTAGTTCACCGGCTTTTCGCGGCTCACGTTCGAGGACATGAAGGCGAAGGCCTCGGCGTGGGCCTCCTCGCCCTCCTCCTTGAACCCCTTGTCCCAGACCAGGACCCCCTCGCTGCCGTCCTCCTTGGAGGCCACGGCCACCAGGTCCCCCTGACGGATGAGACGGAACTCCTTGACCACCAGGCGCTCGGTCCTCGGGTCCCACACCAGGTGGGAGTCCATGCGGGGCATCTCAGGCATGCGCCACCGGCCGCCGACCCGGACGTAGGTAGGGAAGTTGGTGGTGGACATGAACCCGTCCGGGAGGGTGGTGTCCTTGGGGGCCGCTTCGAAGCGGCACTCGGGGGCGCCCTCGAGGCCGAGGGCGGAAAAATCGGGGTGGCGGTAGGCCATAAGAGCTCCGAAGCTTCGAGGTGCCCTCGAGTCTACGGGATTCGGGGCCATCCGTCCCGACCGGTACCTTCGCGGTGACTTGTAAAAGTATCCTGAATTTCACAAAAATTTACATAGCAACCCTCCGGACCCCGCCAATCTGGAAGAGGGGGGATATCGTGTTTGGCCGTCTGCTTTTCGTATTCATGCTCGGGCTCGCCGCCGCCCAGGCGGGGGACCCCCCGCCGCCGGCGGGGATCTCCCAGGAGGAGCCGGACGGTTCCCACCCCGCGGGACGGACCCCCGCCTTCAGCGGCCAGCCCGCGCCCCCCCCCGAGTTGCGGGCCCTTTCCCACAAGCAGGCCATGGTGGATACGGAGCACTACCTCTACGAGGCCTACGCGGCGGAGGAGGCCGGGGGGGGCTGGCTGGTCCGCTACGTCCTGCTGCCGGAGGGCAACGAAGCCTACCGGGAGATCGAACAGGTCTTCCTCTTCGCGGTGGACCTCGGGAAGAAGCCGAAGGGGCTCAAGCCCCAGGAGCTCCAGGTGGAGACCCACTCCGTGCGCTGGAAGGGGAAGGCCTTCAGGCTGGTGGATCGTCGGGACCTGACGACGCATCCCTGAGGAACGTTCCCTCAGCCCCCCTAGGGCTGGCGCCGTCCTTCCCGGCGAAGGGGAGGGCCCACACTTCCAGATGCAGAGGCCGAGAGGTTCGGGCGGCCACGGCCAGGGCCAGCCCCGGCCATCCTGCCACGGATTGGAAGGTGACCCGCCGCAGCGCTTCTGGACCGTGGTCCAGCCCGCGGCCTGTGGCTTTCACGGCGGCTTCCAAACGCGTCCACCATCGGAAGAACACCGCCGCGCGATGCTCGGGATCGGCCCAGCGGAGCTGTTCCTGGGCCATCGGCGGGAAGAACTGGGCCGCCACCTCCGCCATGCCCGGGAAGGGCCGGATGGGTTCCAGGTCCACCCCCACGGGGATGTTGTCCGACAGGGCCACCGCGCACCACCTCCCCCGGTGAGAGAGGCTGAACTCGGGGCCTCCTCCCTCGACCCGCGGCTTGCCCTCGGGGCCCCGCCCGATCCGGAGGGCGGACTCGGGCAGGCCCATCCGGTCCGCGAGAAGGCGGCGCAGCAGGCGGGAGGAGGCTTGGGGCCCGGCATGCAGATCCAGGCGGGCCAGATGGACCTCGATCCGGACCGGCGACGGTGCCCTTAGGGAGGGAGTGAGCTCAGGCTTTGACACAGCGGCGCTTGGAGTGGGGAAGTCGCCGGGCCGGCCGGATGGCGATCTCGGCGGGCAGCGGGGAGCGAGGCCTTAGCGGCCGGGGATGGTGGGGGCCTTCGGGGAGGAAGCCGAGGTGGACGCGACCATGGACGGGGACCTGGACCTCCGAATCCGGAAGCGGAAGGTCCAAGGCAGCCCTTTGGGCAGCGTCCCGGCGGGTGGCGGGAATGCCCATCCAGGCGGTGCCGGCCTGCAGGGCCTCCCCCTTCATGAGGAGGGAAAGGGCGTCCAGCCGCGCGCCTGCCTCCATGACCGAGTCGTACAGGACCACGGAGGTGGCGCCGACGGAGCAGCGGTCCTCGATGCGGAGTCGGGAGGCCTTCAACACCCGGTCCTCGAAGAGATGGGTTTGGAGGATGCAGTCCTCGTTGAGAGCCACGTCGTCCCCGAGGTGGACCAGATCGAATTCCAGGAAGCCCGTGGTGTGGATGTAGGCGCCGCGGCCGATGCGGGCCCCCAGGCCGCGAAGGCACCACGGCAGGAGGGGCGTGCCTTGGAGGGGTTCCAGCAGTAGGGGGGTGGCGAGGAATTCGTAGAGGGCGTTTATCAGCTCCAGGCGCCACACGAAGGGCGTCCACAGCGGGACGGAGAAGGGGCGGAAACGCCCCATCAGGGTCCACTTCGCCGCCACCACCCCGGCCATCACCACGGCGCAGGCCGCGGCGAAGATCAGGGGCAGCGCCAGCATCATGGCCAGGGCGCCAGCGTTTTCGAGGATCGAGAGGGAGGCCACCAGCACGCTGGCGGTCACGAGGATGAACCCCGAGGGGGGCAAGGTGAGGCGCAAAAGTTCGAAGGCGCCCCGGGTCCGGCGCAGCTTCGGGCTGGGGCGGAAGGTCCTTTCCTCCGAAAAACCTTCGCTGGGTTGGCGGCGGGGCAGGCGCACCGGAGGCGAGCCCAGCCAGGAGGCCTGGGGCTCCAGGCTATCCGGAACTTTGGGCGTGAGGGATAGCACCCCGACCAGGGAACCATCGCCCAGTTCGTAGCCTGCGGGCAGGATGGCGCTGTTCCCCAGAAAGGCCCTTCGGCCCAGGCGGGTGGGGGCCAGGCGCATCCAACCCCCTTCGATATGGGCGGCCCCCAAGGAAACCTCGTCGGCGATGGTGCATTCGTCCCCGATGTCCAGGAGATCGGGGGTCGTGGACATGGCGGTGGACAGTTCAACGGCCTTCCCGACCCGGGCCCCCAAGGCTCGGTACCAGGGGGTCACGTAGAGGGTGGCGTAGATGGGTCCGATGAGATCCAGGCTGAGGGCCATCGTCTGGTCCACGGCCCAATTCCGGACGTAAAACCCGCCGTGCAGGGGGTAGAGGCCGGGTCGGACCCGGCCCACCAGCAGCCACTTGAGCAGCACCGTTCCGCCGGTGAGGAGGAGCACGAAGGAGGCCCCCACCCACGGGATGGCCGCCAGGTACAGGAAGGGGTGGGAGGTGCGTTCCATCTGGATGAGGAGGGCGGTGCCGGGGGCGAGGGCCCCGAGGACCAGGAGGGGCAGCAGGGCGACGAGTCCTGCGTACTGGAGCGTGAGGGCGGCTTTGCGAAGGCGGTTCGGGACGGGCGCCGGAGGCCGCGGGTCCGGGGTCTGGGCGGGCCTCGCGGGGGATCCGGCCCAGGTTTCGCCGTCAGGAACCCGCCCCCCCGCGGGAAGCAGGGAGAGGTCTTCGAGCCGGGCCCCATCCCCCAGGCCGGTGTCGGGTTGCAGGACCGACAGGGTCCCGATGAAGCTGTTCCGGCCGATGCGGACGGGGCCCAACCGGAGCGCCCCGCCTTCAACGACGGATCCCAGGATGGAGGCCCCCTCGTCGATGGAGCTGCCCTCGCCGATGGCGATCAGATCAAAGGCCGCCAGGTGGTGCGTGGCTAGATGGACGTCGGGTCCGATGCGGGCCCCGAGGGCCCGGTAGACCCAAGGAAGCAGGGGGGTCCCCGCCAGGTAGTCCAGGGGAATGGCTTCGACGAGGGTCCTCATGGTCCACCAGCGGAGGTAGAAGGGGCCCCAAAGGGGATGCACGCCGGCCCGGATGCGCCCCAATAGGCACCATTTGGCCGCGATGGCCAGCCCGAGCAGGACCGGGAAGACCGCCACGGCGCTGCCCAGGGCCCAGGCGACGGAAACCCATGTGGAGTGGGATTCGGCAAGGATGAAGTAGACGAGGTAGGGGGTGACCCACTGAAGGGCGCGGAAGCCGAAGGCCGCGTAAAGGCCCGGTGCCTGGGCCCAACCCGCGAAGGTGGGAGAGGCCTGGGGCGCGGGTTCGGCTCGGGAAGGCTGCGCCCGCGGGGCCGGCGGCAGGGCTTGGCGATCCAGGGTGGCGGCCAGGTCCGACAGGGTCGGATGCTCGTAGAGATCGCCCAAGGAGACGCGTGCAAAGCGCGTCTCCTTGCGCAGCTCCGACACCATGCGTGCGGCCAGGAGGGAGTGGCCTCCCAGGTCCATGAAGAAGTCATCTTCGACGCCCACGGGTTGTGGGTGGAAAAAGGTCTTCCAGAGGCTCGCGAGGCGGCGCTCCGTGGCCGTTCGAGGGCCCTGGCGGGAAGGGCTCGAGGCGGCGCGGGGAGGAGGGAGCGAGCTTCGGTCGAGCTTGCCGCTGGGGAGGCAGGGCAGATCATCCAGCGGCTCGATGAGGGCCGGCACCATGTAGGCTGGGAGCTGGACCCGCAGGCGGGCGTGGAGGCGCCTGCGGTTCACGGGGACGCCATCCCGCGCGACCACGTAGGCCACCAGCCGCGGGAGTCCGGGGACGTCCTCCCGCAGGGCACAGGCGGCGGCCCGAACGTTTTCGTCCTGCAGCAGCGCCGATTCGATTTCCGCCAATTCCACGCGGAAGCCCCGCACCTGCACCTGGCCGTCCGCACGGCCCAGGAATTCGAGGTCCCCACCCTCATTGACGCGCCCCAGGTCCCCGGTGCGGTAGACCCGCAGGGACGGCGTCTCGGCGCCCACGATGGGGACCGATAGGAACCGCTCCCGCTCCTCCTCCGGAAGGGCCACGTAGCCCCGAGCCACGCCGGGGCCGCCGATGCAGATCTCGCCGCGTTCCCCGGCGCCGACCGGCCGCAGGGCCTCGTCCAGGAGATGGATCTGGTAGCCCGGAACCGGGCGGCCGATAGTGACTGGGGAGCCGGGGTGGAGGTCCGCATAGGTGGCGATGACGGTGGCTTCGGTGGGGCCGTAGGTGTTCACCAGGCGCAGCCCTGGCCGGGCCCAGCGCTCCACCAGGTGATCGGGGCAGGTCTCCCCGCCGAGGATGAGGAGGCGCACGGTGGGCAGTTCTCCCTCGATCATGGAGAGAAGGGTGGGCACGCAGGAGAGCACCGTCACCCGGGAATCCGTGAGGTGCCGGGCCAGGTCCGGGCCAGCCCAGGCCCTTTCCGGCATGGCGGGAACGAGGGCTCCGCCGGCGCGGAAGGCCAGCCAGATCTCCTCCACCGAGGCGTCGAAGGCCAGCGAAAAGCCCTGGTAGACCCGATCCGCGGGATGCACGGAGAAGATCTCCCCCTCCGCCTCCACCAGGTGACGAGCGCTGCGGTGCTCGATCATGACCCCCTTGGGACGGCCCGTAGAGCCGGAAGTATAGATGATGTAAGCCAGGTCCTCGGGCCTTGCGGACCGCTCGTCGAAGGGCAGGGGCGTGGGATCTTCGATGGCGATCTCCGCGGCCTCGGCGTCCAAGCGGAAAAGGGCCCCTTCGAAGTCGAGGTGCGGCGAACCCAGTTCCCTCGTCGTCAGGAGGGCTTTCACGCCGGCATTCTTGAGGATGAAGGCCGTGCGCTTGGCCGGGCAACTCGGATCGATGGGGACGTAGGCGCCTCCCGATTTCAGGATCCCGAGAAGGGCGGCGTAGGTTTCCCAGGACCTCGGAAGGAGGAGGGCCGCCCGGTGGCCTCGCCCCAAGCCGCGATGCCGCAGCCAACGGGCGATGCGGTTGGCGTGAGCTTCGAGCCGGGCGTAGGTGATGGTTTGGGCCCCGTCAAGGACGGCCGGAGCTTCGGGGCGCTTTTCCGCCTGGGTTTCAAACAGGTGATGCAGGACTTCGGGTTTGGTCGGCATGGCCCACCTTTAGCCCCTGCGGAGGGCGGCATTCACATTCCGAAACGACAGGGTTTGGGTAGACTCAGCCGGAGGAGCGCTCCGCGTCGGATCGAGCCGCCCTAGATCCTGGTGCTCTTTCGTGAAACGGAGCTGGTTCCAACCCCGCTCGCGCGTTCCGAACCGTCCACTCTGAACCTCCATAACATGGGGCGGGAGGTGGCGGGGCGCCCAAAGCAAATCTTGGGCCGGACTCAAGAGGCAGATGCTCAGAGGCGCTTCGATGGACCCAGGTATTTCCTGTGGGTGCACTAGAAGTGGACGTGAAGGCGCAGGCCGTACAAGGTCACGGGCCCCCAATCCCGGTTGTAGCCCGGATGCCACACCTGCTGGAGATCCAGGCCCCATTCAAGGCCCTTCCGAATTTCCGAGACGGCGTAGGCCTCCAGGATCCGCTCGTCCCCGTACTTGAGCCGCCCGTCCCCCAGCAGGACGCCCGTTCCTCCGGCCGCCAGATAGTCCCGATGATCGGGGCTGAGCCCGTTCACCACCAGGGCCACCCCCATCCGGGCGGGGCGTCCGGCCCAGGCCCGGCCCTCCCAGACTGCGCCTAGGGCAGCTGTGCGGTCCACCTCGGTGAAGGCCCAAGTTTCCGTCCGGCCGTCGTTCCAGCCCCACCGGATGAAGGCGCCCCATGCCTCGCCGAGGGCCTGATCCACGCTGAGGCCCCAGCCCCTCTTGATACGGCCCGGCCGGCGGGTTTGGGTGATATCCGGGGCCATGGGCGACAGGTCGAGGCTCGCGCGGTACTCCCCCATGTCGGCCCGGTTGGTGAAGGCCATGAGGCGGATGCTGCCATCGCGATCCCCCCAGGCTTGGGCGTGCTCCACCTCCAGTACGTCGCCTCGGGCCCGGCTCAGGGCGGGATCGAAGCCCTCCCCGTGGGCCTCCCGGGTCACCAGGAAGCTGCCCGCCCGAAGGGCCCAATCGTCCCAGTGGACGGCCAGGGCCAGGCCCCGGGTATCGGCGGGGTAGTCCCAGGTGGCGGTGTCCATCAAGGCCCAGTTCAGGAATTGGGTGCGCGGATCGTGGGCGTAGGCGTTCTCGTCGAAGAGATCCCCCCAAAAAAAACGGCCTGCGGTGAGCACCAGCCGGCGGCGGCTTCGACGCCCGGCCAGCTGGTTGGGGCCCGACTCCACGTCCTCGATCTCCCCGGCGAAATGCCAGGTCTGCCGGAGAAAAAGCTGGGAGATGTAGAGCGCCGTTCCCGCTTCGGGCAGGCGGAAGCCCTCCCCGTTGGCTCCGCCCCCCAGGCCGAAGCCGCGGCTGGGGGCCTGGCCGCCCACGAACTCGGGGTCGAAGTAGAGCTCCCCCCCTTCCCAGAGGCGCGGGTCCACGAAGACCGTAGCGCTGAAGGATGCCGGGGCCTCCCGTCGGGGCCTCAGTCTTTGATCCCGGGAAAACGGGGAGTGCACGCCCGCGTTGCCTTGCAGGCCGGG
>CAYSXG010000034.1:0-12475 GCA_964434895.1 uncultured Solibacteraceae bacterium
CCCGTGCTACCGCACCCTGGAGGAGGTGGAGCGCTGGCGCTTCCTGAGCCCGGAGGAGAAGGCCCGCGTCATGGAGCGGGCCCAGCGGCGGCGGACGGAGGCCGAGACCTCCCCCGCCTGAATTCAGCGCAGGGCCCCTTCCACCCCCTCCAGGATTCCGGCGATCCCTCCCCCGAAGCGGCCGGCCCCCACCCAGGAAATACCCGGGGGGAGGGCTTCCACGGCCCTTCGGACACGAGCCCCGTGCAGGGGCCCCGGCAGGGGTAGGGCCCGATCCGCGCGCCCCTCCCTCCATTCCAGGGCCGGGGGGAGGGTGGGGAACCAGCGCCGCAGACGGGCCTCCACCCCAGCCCATTCCCCCTCGCCCGGGGCCAGGTCGTAGGCCCCCCCGAGGCTGCTGCGAACCTGGAGCCTTCCCCCCGGGGCGCCGGAGAGCGTGAAGCCCAGGAAGCCCCCCTCCCGCCCGGGGTGGGCCAGCAGTCCCCATCCGCGGGCGAGTTCCGGGCAGGCTTCGTGGCGGCTGTGCCAGAAGCGCACGTCGAGGAAGCGCATCTCGCCCAGGGCCCGGGCGGAATCCGGCGCCAGGGTCCCGAGGAGCTCCGCCGCCGCCGGGGCCGGAAGGGCCACCACCACCCGGTCCGCCCGGGCCACGAGGCCCTCTCCCCGCACGGTGAAGCCGCCCTCCGGATGGGCCTCCAGGCCCCGAGCCCTCGCCCCCGTGCGCAGCGGAAGATCCTTCGCCAGGGCCGCCGCCAGGGCCCCCATGCCCTTCCGCGGCCGCACCAGGGCCCCGCCAGAGCGCCCCAGGAGGGCCCCCAACAGGGCCCCGTCCAGGACCTCGGGAGGGGCGGCGTAGAGGCCCGCCGCCAGGGCCGGCAGGAGGTCCTCCGCGAAGGCCCGCCCGAAGCGCCGACGGGCGGCGGTGGCCAGGTCCTCCCCGGGGATCGGATGGAAGCCGCCCACCGATCCCCAGGCCATCCGGACCTTCGCCGCCAGGGGGAGCAGGGGGGAACGCAACCAGCGGGACGTGTGGGCGGGAACGGGGTGGGCGCCGCGAGGGTCCCCCATCCAGCGGATACCGGAGACCGGCTCCACCTCCAAGCCGAGGACCTCCAGCAGGCGATCCAGGGCCGAGCCCGGGCCGCGGAACAGCACTTGGGCGCCGGGCTCCAGGCTGCCCTCGCCCCAGGGCTCGCTTCGAGCCCATCCCCCCGGCTCGGGGCCCGCCTCCCATACCTCCAGGGCCTGGCCCCGGGCGCGAAGGATCCGGGCCGCGGCGAGACCGGAGACGCCGCCCCCCAGGACCAGGGTGCGGGGAGCCATCAGAACTTCAGGGAGCTCTGGAGCCAGAACTTCTTCAGGTCCTTGTTGGGGGTGCCCAGGACCGGCGTCTCCGAGTCCGCGCGGTAGCTGGCGGCTTTGGCAAGAAGGGTCAGCCAGGCGTTCATCTTGCGGCTCAGGCTCAGGTTTGCCTCGGTGCCGTAGCGGGCCCCGTCGGTTTCCGCCTTGTAGGCGTGATAACCGGCCTCCAGGTCCCAGGCCCCCCGGCGGACCTTGTACTGGGCGAACCTGTCCACCAGTCCGTGGACCGGCGTATTCAGGAAGCGGTCCGCCCACCCGTTCCAGGCATGGAGGGTGGCGTAGGGGGTCTTGAAGCCCCCCTCCAGGGTTTCCTGGGCCAGCATCAGGGTGTTCTCCTTCGCAAACGCGTAGCCAAGGCCCACGAAGCGGTACGCCGCGTCCAGGGTGCCGCCGGCGGTGGCGTCCTTGTAGCCCCTCTGCTTCGCGACGGACAGGTCGTAAAGCAGGTTCCAGATCCGGCCGTCCAGACGCGCGCCGCTATGGGCAAAGGAGGTGTTCTTGTAGGTGGCCCCGGCGCCGGTGGCCTGGTCCCCCTCGTCGAAGGCGTAGTGGAAGGCCCGCAGGTTGGCCCCCGGGATCATCTTCAGGTTGAAGTGGGCCACCTCCGCCCGGATCGGCCGCGTCTGGCCGAACACGTTCTGAACCTGGGTGAGATGGCCCAGGGTCAGGTCGAGGGACTCGAGCCCCAGTCCATAGGTCGCGCCCGTGAAGGTCTGGTCGTTCTGGCGCCAGGCCGCGGACCCGATGAAGCGCTGGTTGTCCAGGTTCAGGGACTGCCGCCCCAGCTTGAAGCCCCGGAATTCCACGTAGGCCTGGTTCACCTGGCTCAACTGGGGGTCCCCGACGACCGCGTGATCGCTCTTCCCGTACCCGGTCTGAGGCACGAAGTAGCGCGGTTCCGCCAGGTTGGCGATGCTCTCGAACTGCAGGGTGGCCGAAACCCCGCGCCAGGAACCGCTCTTGAAGGTGAGGGCGAGGCGGTTCGTCAGCGCGTCGGCGCTTTTGCCGTCCGCCTGGTTGTCCACGTGCTCATAGCGGGTGCGCAACTCCAGGGTGGCCTTTCCGGAGGCCAGGGCCTGGAAGGGCGAGGCGGCCTCCTCCGCAATCAGCGGCGAAGCCACGAGGGCGAGGATCAGCAAGGGAAGGGATCGGGGCATGGGAACTCCAAGGCCGCGGGCGGCGGGAAATGGGGTAAAGGGCGCCTCAATGGGGGCGGACAAGCACCCAACCTCGGCCCCGGCCCGGAGGTAGTACCACCCGTGGAGCAGCAGGCGGAGACCATAGAAGGCCGCGAACCCGTAAAGGGCGTATTCCACCGTGCCCGCCGCGATCTGGGCCTTGAACACCGTGGGGATGACGTAGCTGCCGTAGGCGGCCACGGCCCCGGTCCACCCCAACACGGGGCCGGCCAGGGTGGGCTCGAAGATGAAGGGCACCATCTGGAAGGTGGAGCCGTTCCCGATGCCGCTGCCCAGGAAGAGCAGCAGGAAGCTCAGCAGGAAGGGCGTGAAGAGGAGCTTGGGGTCCGGCGCCGCGGTGGCCTGCTTGACGAAGTAGGCCACCGCGAAGGCCCCGAGGATCTGGATGACCGTGGACCACTGCGTGATCACCGAGCCCCGGAACCGGTCCGACAGCCAGCCGCCCACGGGCCGGATGAGGCTGCCCACCAGGGGGCCCAGGAAGGCGTAGGCCGCGGGGTTGATGCCCGCCTTGCCGAAGACCACCTTGATGAGGAGGGGAAAGGCCGCGGAATAGCCGATGAAGCTTCCGAAGGTCATGATGTACAGCAGCGTCATCACCCAGGTGTGCTTCATCCCGAAGATGCTGAACTGCTTGTCGAGGCTGGCCTTCACCTTGCCCGGCAGGAGCTTGAGCAGGCCCAGGCAGAGCAGGATGGCAAGGACCACCAGGCCCAGCTGGGCCCCCAGGGTCATCTTGGGGTACTTCACCACCAGGGCCGCCACGACCCCCGCGGCGGCGAAGGCCGGCAGGTGGAGGCCGAGGATGCGGCCCAGCGCGACGAGGGTGGGCTCGCTGTCGTGGGCCGGCAGGTTGTTCATGCCGAACCAGGAGGCGGCGCCCAGCACCACCACCAGGGGGGCCCAGACACGGGCGCCGTTCTGGACGTAGAGGGCCCGGCCCACGGCCGAAAGATGCGGGGCCCCCGCGAGGGAGCCGAAGAGGGCCCCGCCCATGACCGCCGGCACCAGGATCTGCATGACCGACACGCCCAGGTTCCCGATGCCCGCGTTCAGGCCCAGGGCCAGGCCCGACAGGCGCTTGGGGAAGAAGCCGTTGATGTTCGACATGGAGGAGGAGAAGTTGCCGCCCCCCACGCCCGAGAGCAGGGCCATCAGCGCGAAGGTGGTGAAGGGGGTGCCCTTGTCCTGCAGGGCGAGGCCCGCCCCCAGGGCCGGCGCCAGCAGCAGCCCGGTGGTGACGGCCACCACGTTGCGGCCCCCCCCCAGGGCCACCATGAAGGAATTGGGGATGCGCAGCGTCGCGCCCGAAAGGCCCGCGATGGAGATGAGCGTGAAGAGCTGGGCATCCGTGAAGGGGAAGCCGGCGTCCTTCATCTTCACGGTGAGGATGCTCCAGAACATCCAGACCGAGAAGGCGCAGAGCAGGGAGGGCACCGATAGCGCCAGGTTGCGCCAGGCGGTCTTCGAGGCGCCGCCCGACCAGGCCTTCGGGTCCTCGGGGGTCCATCGCGTGAGCTTGGTCATGGCGGCTCCTTAGTCGATCTCGGGCGTGAAGGCCACCCGGCGGCCCGGGCCAAAGTCCGCCAGGGCCTTCCCGTGGCCGCCCACCCAGGTGCTCGTCCATCGTTTCGTCACCAGCAGCAGGGCCAGAAGGGAGAGCAGGGTGAGGGCCGCCCCCGCCAGGAAACCCGGCGTGAAGGTGCCGACGTACTGCTTCCCGATGCCCATGGCGTTGGGGAGGAAGCCCCCCGCCAGGGCCCCGATTTCCCCGATCAGGCTCCCCGCCACCGCCGTCTCCGTCCGGAAGCGCAGGGGCACCAGCTGGAACACCGCCCCGTTGCCGGCCCCCATGGCGGAGAAGGTCACCACCAGCACCGCGACCATCACCCAGGGACTCGCGGGAAGGAAGGAGGCCACGATCACGGTGGAAAGGATGACCCCGCAAAGGCCGTAGAGCAGGCGGATGCCGCCGAGATGGTCCGACAGCCAGCCCCCCGCCACCCGAAGGACCGAGGCCATGACCACGATGGCGGCGGCGTACTGGCCCACGGCCTCCTTGGGAATGTGGTAGTGGTCGTGGAAGAGGGTGGGCAGGAAGCTGGTGAGGCCGATGAAGCCGCCGAAGGTCACCGAATAGACGATGTTGAAGATCCAGGCGTCCCGGTCCACGAGGATCTTGAGGTAGTCCGAAAGCCGCTTGTCCTCGTGCTCCGGGGGCTCCTTGGCGAAGAGGGCCAGCAGGCAGATCGCCACGAGCATGGGGGCCATGGAAAGGCCGTAGACCGCGCGCCATCCATAGAGCTTAGCCAGCGGGGGCGCGAAGAGCAGGGCCATGACGGAGCCGCTGTTGCCGGCCCCGGCGATGCCCATGGCCAGCCCCTTGTAGCGGGGGGGATACCACCCGGAGCCGAGGGAGAGCGCGACACCGAAGCTGGCCCCGGCGACGCCCAAGGCGATGCCCATGGCCAGCACGTCCCGGTAGGTGCCCACGAACCTCCATCCGAAGAAGAGGCAGCAGGTGATGATCCCCATTTCCAGCAGAGCGGCGTTCTTGCGGCCGATGTACTGGGAGAGGATGCCCAGGGGGAAGCGCATGAGGGCCCCGGCCATCACGGGCACGGAGACCATGAAGCCCTTCTGGGCGGCGCTGAGATGGAATTCCTGGGAGATGAAGGGGGCCATGGCCCCGTTCAGCACCCAGACGGCGAAGCAGAAGTCGAAGTAAAGCAGGGAGGTCAACAGGGTCGGGAGGTGCCCGGCCTTCAGGAACCCCCTGGCGTGCTCTCGAAACGACATGGCGAAGCCCCCCACAGAACCGTGGACATTCCGCCGGGGTCCGGATCCCTTCCGCCCCAGGGCCAGCTGGCCGAGACCCTCCAGAATTTTGGAGTCATCGGTCTGAATAATCATGACCGACTCCCAACCCATGACAAGGCCCCGGCGCCAACCTTTGATGAAGATCACGCGGATCTCGCCCCGCCTGGACCCGGTCCGACGCCGAAGGCGGGATCAGTCCTCGCCCCTCCGGTCCAGGCCCGGGGCCTTGAAGGCCAGGTAAAGGGCTACCGCCGTCAGGGCGAGGGAGACCCAGAAGGCCCCTCCCAAAAGGCCGCGCTGGCCGTCCAGGACCGAGCCCAGCACCGTTTCGAACAGGTAGAGCTGGATGGCGAGGATCAGCAGCACGACGCCCAGGGCCGCGCCGGTGAGATGGGCCTTGCGGGCCGGTTTGAGGCTCACGCGCGCACCTCCGCCTTCCCGCCCGGGCAGGAGGCCCGTCGCTCCAGGGCCGGATCCGTGGGCTTGGGCAGGTCCCCGATGGCCCACAGCGTGCCGTCCGCCCTCGCCTCCAGGGCGATCCCGGAGAGAGGACGGGTGGGCGGGCCCTGGACGGGAAAGCCGCGCTCCACCTCAAAGAAGCCCAGATGGCAGGGGCATTCCAGCCGCTGGCCGTCCCACCTCACCGCGCAGCCCAGGTGGGTGCAGGTCTGGCGGTAGGCCCGATGGCCCCCGTCGGCGGTGCGGACGAGGATGCACCTGTCCTGGGGGTCCCGGAAGGTGAAGAGGCGCGCCTGGCCCGGCGCGAGGTCCTCCACGCGGCCCAGGGGCACGCCGTGGGCCCCGTGGACCTCCTCCGCTTCCGGGGCCCCGTCCAGGGGACGCCGGCGGCCCCAGAGGTAGCCGATGCCCACGGTGAAGCCCGTCGACACCAGGGCCAGGAAGCGGGCGAATTCCCGTCGCGCGAAACGGCTCTCCTCCGCGAGATCGATGGGAAAGGAGCGCTTCCAGTGCGCCATCATCCGCCTCCATCTATCGCGCGCGGTGCGCGCTCCTGCTCGCTGGGGCCCGCAGAGGCGGAGCCTCCACCTATCAGCAGCGCCGCGTCCAGATGCAGGGGGGCCTCGCCGTCCGGCAGCATCACCGCGTTGCGCGTCCTCACCTTCAGCTGTCCGACGGTGAAGTCCCGAACGGGCCGGTTCTGCCGCAGGGCCGCGATCTCGTGCTTGGGAGCGTAGAGCAGGGCCTGGCTGGGGCAGACGGTGGCGCACATGGGCTTGTGGCCCTCGCTGGTGCGGTCATAGCAGAGGTCGCACTTCAGCATCTGCTCCAAGCCCGAAAACACGATGGGCACCCCGAAGGGGCAGCTCAGCTCGCAGTTCTGGCAGCCGATGCAGCGGGGCTTCTGGGAGCTGTGCACCACGCCGTCCTCGCTGCGCTTGATGGCGTCCGCCGGGCAGACCTGGGCGCAGATGGGGTCCTCGCAGTGCATGCAGACCGTGGGCGCGGTCTGGGTGGAGGCCAGCCGGTCCATCTCGTCCAGATGGATCATGGGCCTCCCCTTGTGCGTGCCGCATTCCGCGCAGGCCCCCACGCAGGACCGGCACCCGATGCAGCGCTGGGGATCGATGAAGAAGCCCCACTCGTCGAAGTTGGTGGCGGGAGGCCGGTCCTCGCGGGCCCGCGAAGGCGATCCCTGGAAAAGGTCGGGCGCGTCGGGGACCATCAGAACACCTGCTGGGGAAGCACGGCCTGGTTCGTTCTCGCCTCGAAGGCCATGCGCCGAAGCTCCAGGAGCTCGGGGCTGAACTGGTCCTCGCGGGCCTTGGCCAGCCGGACGGCGCTGATCTTGAATTCGGGGATCTTGCTCACGGGATCCAGGTTCCGGGCCGTGAGCCGGTTCGCCGAGAGCTCTCCCGCCCAGTGGTAGGGGATGAAGACGGTATCCGGCCGGATGGTCCGGACCAGCTTGGCGGGCAGGACCAGGAACCCTCGCCGGGACTCGATGCGCACGGGGTCCCCTTCGGCAAGGTCGTAGCTCTCCGCCAGGAGCGGATGGATCTCCAGGTAGGGGTGCGGGCACTGCTCCACCAGGAAGCCGATGCGCCGGGTCTGGGTGCCGCTCAGGTAGTGGTAGACCACGCGGCCCGTGGTGAGCCAGACGGGATAGTCCTCGTCCACCACCTCCATGGGCGGCCGCCAGGGCGTCGGCACGAAGCGGGCCCTCCCGTCGGGATGGAAGAACTTCCCGCCTTCGAAAAGGCGCGGCGTCCCCGGATGCTCCAGGCTCGGGCAGGGCCAGAAGACGCCCATGTTCCGCTCGATCTTCTCGTAGGTGATGCCGTAGTAGTCCGCCGTGCCGCCCCGGGAGGCCCGGCGCAATTCGTCGAAGATCGCCTCCGGGGAGCCGAGGTGGTCGAAGTACTTCCCTCGGCCCAGGCGATGCGCGAGCTCCGCCAGGATGCGCCAGTCGGGCCGCGCGTCCCCGGGAGGGTCCACGGCCTTGCGCAGGCGGATCACCCGCCCCTCCGCGCTGGTGGAGGTGCCCTCGTCCTCCTCGTGCAGGGCGCTGGGCAGCACCACGTCCGCGTGCTGGGCGGTCTCGCACAGGAAGAAGTCCAGCTGCACAAAGAACTCCAGCTTGTCCAGGGCCTCACGGGTGAACCCCGCGTCCGGAAGGCTCACCAGGGGGTTGAAGCAGAGGGCCAGGAGCCCCTTGATCTCCCCGGCGTGGATGGCGTTCATGATCCCCTGGGCGCTGATCCCCTTGCCGGGCCACCCCTCGTCCGTGCACCCCCACACCTCGCAGACGTGGCGGCGGTGCTCGGGATTCTCGATATCGCGGTTGCCGGGCAGCTGGTCGCACTTGTGGCCGTGCTCCCGCCCGCCCTGCCCGTTGCCCTGGCCGGTGATGGTGCCGTAGCCGCAGAAGGGCCGGCCGATGCGCCCCGTGGCCAGGACCATGTTGATGCAGCCCAGCACGTTCTCCACGCCCTTGCTCTGGTGCTCGATGCCGCGGGCGTGGAGCAGGAAGCTGGTCTTGGCCTCCCCCCAGATCCGGGCGGCCTTCTCGATGGCCGGGGCCGGCAGGCCGGTCATCCGGGAGGTCCATTCGGGGGTGCATTCCCCCACCGCCTCCAGGGCGGCCTCGAAGCCCGTGGTGTGGGCGCTCACGAAGTCCCAGTCGATGAGGTTCCACCGGTGGAGCAGGTGCAGGACCCCATTGGTGAGGGCGCTGTCGCTCCCGGGCCGGAGCGGCAGCATCAGGTCCGCCGTCCGCGCCAGGGGCGTGATGCGGGGGTCCACCACCACCAGCTTCGCCCCCCGGTCCCGGGCCCTCCAGATGTAGTCCGTGGTGATGGGGCTGCACTCGGCGACGTTGGAGCCCGCCACCCAGATGACGTCGGCCCCCTCGAGATCCGCCCAGGAGTTGGCGGCGCGATCGACCCCGAAGGCCTTCTTGTTCCCCGCCCCGGCGCTCACCATGCACAACCGCCCGTTGTAGTCGAGGTTCCGGGTGCCCAGGGCCAGCCGGGCGAACTTCCCGGCGAGGTAGCTCTTCTCGTTGCTCAGGCTGACCCCCGAAAGCATGGCGAAGGCGTCCTTGCCGTAGGCCCCCTGGATGCGCTGGATCTCCGACACCACCTTGGCCATGGCCCGGTCCCAATCGGCTTCGACGAAGCCCCCATCGGTGCGCATCAGGGCCCGGGTGAGGCGGTCGGGGTGGTTGCCCTGCAAATAGCGTTTCACGCCCTTGGGACAGAGCTTGCCCTGATTGAAGGGAAAGGCCTCCCAGGGCTCGAAGCCGATGACCTTCTCCCCCTTCACCTTGAGCTGGATGCCGCACTGCTGGCCGCAGAAGCAGCAATGGGTCTGGACCAGGCGGTCCGGCTCGGGATCCGCGTCCCATCCCCCCGGAGGGGCCAGGTTCAGGTGGGGCCCGAAGGAGGCCCGGAGATCCGCGAAGGGCTGGGGCGGTCGCGCCATTTCACCTTCCCATCGAGAGGTGGTCGACCAGGGGGTCGGCCCGTTCCGGCGCCAGGCTGGCGGCGTCGAAGGCGCCCCCCAGCGCCCTGTCCTGGGCCCGGGCCAGGAGGCGCCGCTTGCAGCGGGGGCAGAGGTCCAAATGATGCACCCCTCCCTCGTGGCGGACCGCCCGGAGGTCCAAGCGATCGAAGAGCACCTCCAAGTCCCGGCGCTGGTTGGCTCGGATGAAGGGAGCGCCGCAGGCCCTGCAGGGCAGACGCCCTTCGGCCTCCCCGTCGGCCTTGTAGAGGGCCACCCCCATCTGGGCCGGGCGCTGCACGATGTGGAAGAGCTTCCCGAAGGGCAGGCTCAGCAGCAGCAGGATCACCGTCAGTTCATGGATGTAGGCGAGGGTCCCGAAGTTGCGGCCCTGAAGGAACTTCTCCGAGGCCGTGAGCATCAGGCCCGTCACGGAGACCGCGATGAGCAGCAGCAGGGGGGCGATGTCCAGGTCGAAGCGCTGGGTGGCCATGTCCCCCTCGTCCTGGCGACGCCGGACGAAGGCCAGCACGCAGCCCGCTACGACCATGAGGGCGGCTGCGTCCAGGACGTGGAAGGTCAGGACCGCAATAGGGGAGCGCAGTGGGAAGGAGCCGGCCTCGAAGCCGAAGACCCAGGCCTGGTAGCGGTCCGGATTGAGGCCTTCGCTGGTGAAGCGCACCCAGCCGAAGACCAGGGGAAAGGTGACCGAGAAGGCCAGGAGGCAGCCCCACGCGATGAGGGCGTGGGCCCCCCATCGCTTGAGGGAGCGCCGCTCGATGAAACGCTGGAGAAAGAGCTGGTCCAGGGCCAGCAGCACCATCCTCGGCAGCGCCACGAGGGCCCGGGGGCTGGCCAGCAGGGCCAGCGTATGGCGCATGTACATCCAGGTGGCGGGCCGCTCCACCCAGGCCCAGTAGCGGTAGGCCACCCCAAAGCAGGCGAACACCGACGCCAGCAGGTAGCCCAGGAGTGCCGGATCCAGCCAGCGCCCCCCGCGGCTCCCCAGGGCCACGGTCCCGCAGAGCACCCCCGTCGTGAGCAGCGCCCGGACCAGGGGTCGAGGTTCCAGGTCCAGGAAGGCGGTGGCGCGCATGAGGTCCCCAAGCGGCGACTCCCGGCCGTGGAGGGCCGCCGAATCGGGATCTCAACGGGGCGATCGGGCCGGGTCTTGAATTCCCGCCCTACTTTCTCTTTCGGACAGCGGCCTTGGGGGGGGCCAGCTGGCTGCGGCGGATCTTCGTGAGCTGCAGGTCCCGCAGGGTGGTGGAGGTCATGGAGCTGTCCACCTGGGCCTTCACCGCCGCCCAGGCGTCGTGCATGGGGCATGGATTCTCGGCGTCGCAGTGGCTGAAGCCCATCACGCAGCGGTCCAGGGATCCCTCCCCCTCCATGGCCGCCAGGACCTCGCCGACGCTCACCCGGTGGGCCGGGCGGGTCAGGCGAAAGCCCCCCTTGGGACCGCGGACGGATTCCAGGATCTCCGCCCGTGCCAGGTTCTGCAGGATCTTCGCCAGGTAGGGGGCCGGCAGTTTCAGGCTCTCGGCCAGGTCCTTGGCCATGACGAAGGAACCGTCCTCCGGCATGGAGGCCAGGGCTTGAAGGGCGTATCCAGTAGCGACCGTGAAGAGCATGGGATTTTCGGAACGGGGATTCCTCAACTTCGAGGATACCGGCATCGGCGCCGCGGGCCATGACCCCGTGACCGACATCACCTCAAAATCAGGGTGTATCCGAGGACCCCCAGGTGGCCGGCGGAGACCGCCACCTCCCGCCAGCCTAGCTCCCGCGGGGAGAGCCGCGGGTCCGGGCCCGCCGCCCGCAGCGCCAGGACGCCGCTCCAGATCGCCAGGGCCGGCGGGATGGACCCCAGCCTCCACAGCGCGAGACCCGCTCCGGCCGCGAGGACGTGAAGCAGCAGACAGGCCCAACCCCGACCTCCGCCCCGCTTTCGGGCCCGGGCCAGCCGTTCCCGAAGAAGGACCAGGGCCGGCCCTTCGAGCATCAGCAGCAGGGCCCAGGCCCGGAAGGCCGCGCCCCAGCCCCACCCGCCCGCCAGGAGCAGGGCGGGCAGGACCGTGGAGAGGGCCGCGGCGGAGAGCAGCTCCGTCTCCCGCCTTCGGAGGGCGCAGGGCCGGGGATCCGCCAGCACCGGCAGGGCCAAGACCAGGCCGAGCAGCAGGGCCCCGAGGACCCGCGGACCGCCGAGGCCCCAACTCCAGGCCCCGAAGCCCCCCGCCGCGCCCCCTAGGGCCGCCGCCAGGGAAGCGGAGGCACGGCCTCCCCCCACCCGCCAGCGGCGCCAGGCCCCGAAACCCAGAAAGCCGCAGACGAAGGCGCCGGCCACCACCAGGCTCCCCATCCCATGGGCGAACCCGAGGCCGAGGGCCAAGGGCATCAGGAAGAGGGCCCAGGCACCGTGCTCCCTGGGCAGCAGATCCCGCCACGGAAGGAGGGCGGCTTTTGGGGCCGGGGAGAGGTGTGCGGACTGGATCATGGGCCCTCCGCCCCCACGCTAGCCCCGCGGCTCCGGCGGGCGCCGTGATTCACGGCACAGGCTCCCGAGGCCTCCTTGGAGCCGGGACACCCGCGTGCGTCCGACATTCGTGACCTCCCTCACATCGCCCCGGGCATCGGGGCATTTTTAGGATCATTTAGTCCTATATTAAATCCAGGAGGTGCCCATGAGCATCCAGGCCGTGACGGATCTGTCCCAATCCCTGCCCATCCCCGAGGGAGGCATCGCCTCCAAGCCGCTGCTGGACCTTCCCGGCTCCACCAAGCTGGTCCTCTTCGCCCTGGACCGGGGCCAGGAGATCAGCCCCCACGCGGCCCCCTTCCCGGCGGAGATCGTGGCCCTCGAAGGCCGCATCGAGGTGCGGGTGGGCCCGGGCCTGCAGGTGCTGGAGGCCCACCAGGCCATCGAACTGCCCCAGGAGATCCCCCACGGGATCCGGGCCCTCGACCCGGCCCGCTTCCTCCTCGTCATGAGGCGGGGGGCCCGTCCCGCGGCCGACCCCTGCCGCGCGCACGGCTGCCACCATGGCGCCCCCCCGATGGCGGGCCCCGTCCGACACCCCACCCTGCTCAAGTGGATGGAGGAGCACGCCGAAGCCCTCCGCCGCCTCGAT